>JAFKKQ010000126.1 GCA_017304505.1 Hyphomicrobiales bacterium
GCACGCGCATCGGCATGCTGCGATCCATCCAATTCCACAACCAATTTTCCGGCGTGCCACACAAAATCGACAATGTAGATTCCAATTGGCGCCTGCCTGCGGAAGTGCAGACCGAGCGGCTTCAACGCACGCAGCAACGACCACAGCTTGCGTTCTGCATCGGTCGGATTATGGCGCAGGCTGCGCGCATTCGCCCGCGTTCGCCTCGTAATCGCGCTATGCGCCATGGCCGGTCCCCACCCCGGCGCCTGCGGCGCCACCCCTCCCCACAAGGGGGAGGGGAAAAGCCCCGCATGTTGCACCGACGTCATCATCACCAACGTCCGCTCACCAATGCCCCAGCGGCTTTTTCAGCTCGTCGGGGAAGTATTTCAGCACGCACATGAGCGGGTTCGGCGCCGCCTGGCCGAGCCCGCAGATCGAGGCGTCGCGCATCAGCGTGGACAGCTCGGTCAACAGCGCGGCGTCCCAGGGCCCCTGCTCCATCAGCTTGGCGGCCTTCTCGCTGCCGACCCGGCAGGGCGTGCACTGGCCGCAGCTCTCGTCCTCGAAGAACCGCATCAGGTTCAGGGCGACAGCCTTGATATCGTCCTTCTCGGAGAGGACCACAACGGCGTGCGACCCGACGAAGCAGCCGTATTTTTCCAGGGTTCCGAAGTCGAGCGGCTCGTCGCCCATCGAGGCCGGCAGGATGCCGCCCGAGGCGCCGCCGGGAAGATACGCCTTGAAGGTTTCACCCTCCGCCATGCCGCCGCAATATTCGTCGATCAGTTCGCGCACGGTGATGCCGGCCGGCGCAAGCTTGACGCCGGGGTTCTTAACCCGGCCGGACACCGAGAAGCTGCGGAAGCCCTTGCGGTCGTGGCGACCCTGAGCGGTCACCCAGTCCGCGCCCTTCTCGATGATGTCACGCACCCAATAAAGCGTCTCGACGTTCTGTTCGAGCGTCGGGCGTCCGAACAGGCCGACCTGGGCGACATAGGGCGGGCGGTGGCGCGGCAGGCCGCGCTTGCCCTCGATCGATTCGATCATTGCCGACTCTTCGCCGCAGATGTAAGCGCCGGCGCCGCGGCGAAGATGGATCTTGGTGAACCGGTCGAGCCCCGAGCGTTCAAGCTTCTCGATCTCCTCGAGCAGCATCAGCCGCAGCTCGGGATATTCGTCACGGATATAGATGTAGACGTGGGCGGCCTCGATCACCCAGGCCGCCAGCAGCATGCCTTCAAGGAAGCGGTGCGGATCGTGGCCGAGATAGTGGCGATCCTTGAATGTGCCGGGCTCGCCCTCGTCGGCGTTCACCGCCATCAGGCGCGGCATCGGCTCGCCGCGCACCAGCGACCACTTGCGTCCGGTCGGAAAGCCCGCGCCGCCAAGCCCGCGCAGGCCGGCGTCGCTGACGACCTTGATCAACTCGTCCCGCGTTCGCTTGCCGGCAAACGCTTCGCCCAGCAGGCGATAGCCGCCCGCCGCCATGTAATGCTCGAAGTCGATGCCGGCCTGCAGCGCGTGCGCATGCGCGCCGGGATGCGCCAGCGCCTTCACCGCTTCCGGCGTGGCATTCACCGCCTGCACATGGCCGACGGCGCAGACCGGTGCATGGTCGCAACCGCCCATGCACGGCGCGCCGACGACGCGCACGCCGGGCCCGAGCGCCTTCGGCAGATCCTCCAGCAGGCGCTGCGCGCCCGCCATCGCGCAGGACAGCGATTCGCAGACCCGCACCGTGACTGGAGGCGGCGGCGTCTCGCCCTCCTTCACCACGTCGAAGTGCGCATAGAACGTTGCGACTTCGTAGACCTCCGACTGGGCCAGCCTCATCTCCGCAGCAAGCGCGGCGAGATGTGCGGCGGAGATAAAGCCGTACCGGTCCTGAATGAGATGCAGGTGCTCGATCAGCAGGTCGCGGCGACGCGGCAATTCGCCGAGCAGCGCCCGAATCTCGTCGAGAGCCTGAACATCGACCTGGCGACCCTTGGGGGTGCGGCGCGGGCGATTGCGGCCGCGGCCGGTAGACCCGTGGCCGGTAGACATGCGCGGTTGTTCGATCACGTTCATTGAAATTGCTCCAAACATAAACAACCGGTGCCGACTGCAGGACGCAAGCCCTTGACCGCGATCGGCTCATAGAAAACGTCTATGGATTTAGGCCCTGTTCCTTGCTAAATGCTGATCGCAGGCTCCGCGGCAAGTACCTGTCCCAAGTGCCTGTAACCAGGATTTAAGCACATTTCGCCGGGCTTGCAGAACTTGGTGCGTACAGAACTTGGCGCATGCAGTCCCTGGCAGATGCAGTCTCTGGCACATAAGGATTCCGCTTGTTCGACAAGCTCGAAATCCTCCTGGCCCTGGCCCGCGAACGGCACTTCGGCCGTGCCGCCGAAAGCTGTGGCGTGTCCCAGCCCACCCTGTCGGCGGGCTTGAAGCAGCTTGAGGAGACGCTCGGCGTCCTCCTGGTCAACCGGGGCTCGCGATTCCAGGGCTTCACCCCCGAAGGCGAGCGGGTCCTCGAGTGGGCAAGACGCATCGTGGGCGACGCCCGCGCCATGCAAGAAGAAGTGCAGGCCCTGCAGCACGGCCTGAAGGGGCGGCTGCGCATCGCCGCGATCCCGACCGCGCTGGCGATGGTCGCAGCCCTTACCACCCCGTTCCGCGCCAAATATCCGAAGGTGCAGTTCACCGTCTGGTCGCGGACCTCGGCCGAAATCCTCAAGCTCCTGGAAAACCTCGAGATCGACGCGGGCCTGACCTATCTCGACAACGATCCGCTCGGGCGCGTGACCACGGTGCCGCTTTATAAGGAGAACTATTGCCTGCTCACCGCTGCCAATGCCCCGCTGGGCAACCGCACCACGGTAACGTGGGCCGAGGTCGCGCAGGTCCCGCTTTGCCTGCTGACCCCGGACATGCAGAACCGGCGAATCATCGACGGACTGCTGAAGAATGCCAGCGGGGAATCGCGGCCCACGCTGGAATCCGATTCGATGATCCTGCTGTTCGCGCACGCGCGTACGGGCCGGTGGGCCAGCGTCATGCCGGCGAGAATCGCCGAGACTCTCGGATTGACCGATACGCTGCGCGCCATTCCCATCGTCGAGCCGGCGGCGGTGCACAGTGTCGGCCTGGTGATGGCGGCACGCGAGCCGATGACTCCGCTCAATGCGGCGCTGGCGGCAGAGGCGCGACGCATTGCCGCAACGTTCGATGCCGCCGTTTCACAGTCCTAATGTCTTACGACGAAAGTCTAACAAGCGCCGCTTCAATGCGTGCCGACTCTCGCGAACAAGTTTCTTGCATTGAATTTCCAAAGAATTTGCAACGTCGCACCAAACGTATCGCAGTTGCGAATAGGACTTCGCTATCGCGAAATAAAAAATCCGAATCGCTTCATTAAAATCCGTCGATTGATTCAGCAAATGCCCATCCGCAGTCTGCCGGAATCAGATGCGGGGGGTGGGGGCGCTTGTCCGTGATCTGCACCAAAACTGGGATGTGGGACACCGGAGGAGTACGTGATGGGATTGCTGTCTTTCTTGGATCGCGATCGCACGATCGCCAAGCCTGGATTTAGCCGATGGATGGTGCCGCCAGCCGCGCTGTGCGTACACCTGTGCATCGGCCAAGCTTACGCCTACAGCGTTTTCAATCTGCCGATGACCAAGCTGATCGGCATCACGCAATCGGCGCCGAACGACTGGAAGCTCACCCAACTGGGTTGGATCTTCTCGCTCGCGATCTTCTTTCTCGGTGTCTCCTCGGCCGTGTTCGGCCGCTGGGTCGAGGAGGGCGGCCCGCGCAAGGCCATGTTCACCGCCGCGCTGTGCTGGGCCGGCGGCTTCTTCATTTCGGCATTCGGCGTCAGCATCCATAACCTCTGGATCATTTATCTCGGCTACGGCGTGCTGGGCGGCATCGCGCTTGGCATCGGCTACATCTCGCCGGTTTCGACACTGATCAAATGGTTCCCGGACCGTCCCGGCATGGCGACCGGCATGGCCATCATGGGCTTCGGCGGCGGCGCCTTCATCGCTTCACCCCTGTCGGTGTGGCTGATGAGCAAGTTCACCACCACGAGCCACATCGGCGTGGCCGAAACCTTCATCGTTCTCGGCGTCGTCTATTTCTTCTTCATGATCGTCGGCTCGATCATCGTGCGGGTGCCGGCGCCAGGCTGGAAGCCGGAAGGCTACGTCGCGCCGGCGGCCAAGAAGCTGATCACCAGGAACGACGTCTTCGTCTACGACGCGCTGAAGACGCCGCAGTTCTGGCTGATCTGGTGGGTGCTGTGCCTGAACGTCACCGCGGGCATCGGCGTGCTCGGCCAGGCGTCCGCCATGAGCCAGGAGATGTTCCCCGGCCACATCACGCCGGTGGCGGCGGCCGGCTTCGTCGGCCTGATGAGCCTGTTCAACATGGGCGGCCGGTTCTGCTGGGCGTCGGTGTCCGACTACATCGGACGCCGCAACACCTACTTCGTGTTCATGGTGCTCGGCTTCGCCCTGTACTGCACGGTGCCCTATGCCGGCTCGATCGGCAGCGTGGTGCTGTTCGTCTGCTGCTTCCTCGTCATCATCAGCATGTACGGCGGCGGCTTCTCCACGGTGCCCGCCTATCTCAGGGATATGTACGGCACCCGCTATGTCGGCGCCATCCACGGCCTGCTGCTCACGGCCTGGTCGGCCGCGGGCGTGTTCGGGCCGGTGCTCGTGAACTGCTGGTGATCGGCTTCATCTGCAACTTCTTCGTCAAGGCCGTCGATGCCCGCTTCCACATGAAGGAAGCCGACGACCGCGGCCTCGAACCGGCCGGCGCGCGGGCGTAAGGGAGGAACAGATATGACAAACCAAAATCAGCAAGGCACCACAACGACGCAGCTTGTGCTGGCGTGGGGCTTCGTCGGCATTCCGCTTGTGCTCGGGGTGTTGCAGACGCTCGTCAACTCGATGAAGCTGTTCCAATAGACTGACGGCAACAGAGCGCCGCCTTCTTCCGGCCGGAAGGAGGCGGCGTTCGCGTTTCAAGCGGACACGTTGCGCGATAACCCGCCCGTTCCCGCTTTCGCATGAACGGGCGGAGTGTGTTGCCGCGCTATTCCTGGACGACGCCCGCCGCCTTGACCGGGCCGGCCCACTTGTCGATCTCGGCGGCGACAAACCTTGCCAGATACTCCGGCGAGCGGCGCTCCGGCGCGACGATGTCGACGCCGTTCTCCTTCAGCCGCTTCTGCACCTCGGGCGTGCTCATCGACGCAACGGCGGCGTCATGCAGTTTTTTCACGATCGGCGCCGGCGTGCCCTTGGGCAGGAAGAATGCCGCCCAGTTCGACGCCTCGAATCCGGCCAGGCCCTGCTCCTGCGCCGACGGCAGGTTCGGCAGGCTGGCCGAGCGGCCTTTCGTGAGAATGGCGATGCCCTTGATGGCGCCGCTTTCGATCTGCGGGATCGCCACCGGCGTGTCGATGCAAAGGTAATCGACGCGGCCGGCGACCAAGTCCTGCATCGCCGGCGCGCCACCGCGATAGGGCACGTGCGTGACCTTGATCCCCGCCGCGGCGTTGAGCAGCACGCAGCCGAGATGCGTCGCCGAGCCCGCGCCGGCGGACGCGAACTGCATCTTGTCCTGGTTCGCCTTGGCGTAGGCGATGAACTCCTTGAGGTTGCTCACCGGCAGGTCCTTGCGCACGACCAGCACCAGCGACAGATCGGCGAGCAGCGCCACCGGCGCAAAATCGGTCCGCGAGTTGTACGGCGGGCGCTTCATCAGCGTCTGGCTCACCGCATGGGTGCCGACGTTGCCGAGCACGAACTGGTAGCCGTCGGGCGGCGCCTTGGCGACGCCCATGCGCGACTGCAGGATGCGCGCGACCGTATCCATTGGGCCACCGGCGGCGAACGGCACCACCATCGTCACCGGCCGCGTCGGCCAGCTCTGAGCGTAAGAGAGCGTGGGAACGCTTGCGGCAATCGCGCCCGCGACGAGCGCCGGAACGGCATGGCGTAGCATCGGCATCCTCCCCCTGTGCTTTATGCCATCATAGGCAATGATCGCGGGCCCGTCCCACACCACGACACAGGCCGGACATGCCTGACCTGCGGCCGCGCCATGCCTTCACCACTTTGCCAAGATCGTCGTGCAATGCCCCTGCCGGTTCGAGCCGGCGCCATGCGAGGTCTTATGATCACACGTCGACGTTTTATATCGGGAGCCGGCGCTGTAGCCGGTTGCGGACTGGCCGGAACGACAGCCTATGGACAAGCCGAACTGACGGTCCTGGACCAGGCGTTCGTCCGCATCGAACGGCAAAGCGTCGGCCGCCTGGGGGTTGCCGTGCTCGACGTCGCCTCAGGCGCGGCGGCCGATTACCGCGGCGACGAGAAATTCCCGCTCTGCAGCACATTCAAGCTTCTGGCGGCCGCCACCGTGCTCAAGCGGGTGGATCAAGGCAAGGAAAAACTCGACCGGCGCATCATGTTCACCGCCGGCGATCTTGTGACCTACTCGCCCGCCACCGAGAAGCATGTCGATGACGGCATGACGCTCGCCGGGCTGTGCGAAGCTGCGATCACGCTCAGCGACAACACCGCCGGCAATCTCCTGCTGGCGAACATCGGCGGGCCGGCAGGGTTGACCGGGTTCGCCCGTTCGCTCGGCGACACCGTGACGAGGCTCGACCGCATCGAGCCCGACCTCAACCAGGCCATTCCGGGCGATCCGCGCGACACCACCACGCCGAAAGCCATGATCGGCAACATCCGCAAGCTCGTCTTGGGCACCGGTTTGTCGAACTCGTCGAAGAAGCACCTGACCGCGTGGCTGCTCGACAACAAAACCGGCGCCGGAAAGCTGCGGGCCGGCTTGCCCGAGGATTGGCGGGTCGGCGACAAGACCGGGTCGGGCGAGCGCGGCACCACCAACGAAGTGGGCGTGATCTGGCCTTCACACGGAGGACCGATCGTGTTCGCGATCTATTTGACCGAGACGTCGGCAACCATCGACAGGCGCAATGCCACGCTCGCGGCCGTGGGCCAAGCCTTGGCCGACGCGGTGCAGCGCTAAAACGTTCCAGGTTCTGACGGAAGCGATGGGTTATCTAAGTATCGCGTCTTCCGAGCGTCTTCATCCGCGAATGCGGAGCATAACGACACGGATGCTTGGCGGAATCTGATACCGTTCCGTACGGATCGATCGTGGCACATGCATCTGGATTCCGGGTTCGCGTGCTCCGCACGCGCCCCGGAATGACAGAAGCCGGCTTCAAAGCAGGCTAGAATATGATTCCATTTATATGGAATCGCGCGATAGTCCGCTCGTCCCCGCGGAAGCGGGGACCTAGGGCCGAAACGATCGGTGTTTCAATGCGGCCCTGGATTCCCGCTTGCGCGGGAATGAACGGAGTACCCGCTAGAACAACCCGACGATCTTGCCGTCGGGACTGACGTCGATCGAATCCGCCGACGGCACGCGCGGCAAGCCCGGCATGGTCATGATCTCACCGCAGATCGCCACGACGAACTCCGCGCCGGCAGAGAGCCGCACCTCGCGCACCGGAATGTTGAATCCGGTCGGCGCGCCCTTGAGGTCCGGGTTGGTGGAGAAGGAGTACTGCGTCTTGGCGATGCAGACCGGCAGGTTGCCGAAGCCCATCTCCTCCCAGGCCTTGAGCTGGTCCTTCACCGACTTGTCGGCGGTGGCGTCGTCGGCGCGATACAGTTCCTTGGCGATGGTGCGGATCTTGTCGAACAGCGGCATCTCGTCGGGATAGAGCAGCTTCAGCTTGCCCTGCTTCTGGTCGATCACCTTGACCACCGCGCGCGCGGCGTCGGCCGCGCCCTCGCCGCCCATCGCCCAATGGTCGGCCATCACCGCCTCGACGCCCATCGCCCGGCATTTGTCCTTGACCAGGGCGATCTCGGCCTCGGTGTCGGCCGAGAAGCGATTGATCGACACCACCGCCGGCAGGCCGAACTTGTGCACGTTTTCGACGTGGCGCTGAAGGTTGGTCATGCCGGCTTCCAGCGCCCTCAGGTCCTCCTTCTTCAGGTCTTCCTTCTTGACGCCGCCGTGCATCTTCAGCGCGCGGATGGTGGCGACCAGCACCACGCAATCCGGCGAGAGACCGGCCTTGCGGCACTTGATATCGAGGAACTTCTCCATGCCGAGGTCGGCGCCAAAGCCTGCTTCGGTCACCACGTAATCGGCGAGCTTCAACGCGGTCGTCGTCGCCATCACCGAGTTGCAGCCGTGGGCGATGTTGGCGAACGGGCCGCCGTGGATGAACGCCGGCGTACCCTCCAGCGTCTGCACCAGGTTTGGCGCGATCGCCTCCTTGAGCAGCGCCGCCATCGCGCCGTGCGCCTTCAGGTCCGAGGCGCGGATCGGTTTGCGCTCTCGCGTATAGGCGACGATGATGTTGCCGAGCCGCTTCTTGAGATCTTGAAGGTCCGTGGCGAGACAGAAGATCGCCATGACCTCCGACGCCACCGTGATATCGAAACCGGCCTCGCGCGGATAGCCGTTGGCGACGCCGCCGAGCGAACAAACGATCTCGCGCAGCGCACGGTCGTTCATATCCATCACGCGACGCCAGGTGACGCGGCGCGAATCGATGCCGAGCGCGTTGCCCCAATAGATATGGTTGTCGATCAGCGCCGAGAGCAGATTGTGCGCCGAGGTGATGGCGTGGAAGTCGCCGGTGAAGTGCAGGTTGATATCCTCCATCGGAATCACCTGCGCGTAGCCGCCGCCGGCGGCGCCACCCTTCATACCGAACGACGGCCCGAGCGAAGGCTCGCGCAGGCACATCATCGCCTTCTTGCCGATGTGGTTCAGCGCGTCGGTCAGGCCGACCGTGGTGGTGGTCTTGCCCTCGCCCGCCGGCGTCGGCGAGATCGCCGAGACCAGGATCAGCTTGCCGTTTTTACGGTCCTTCAGCGTGCTGATGTAGTCGAGCGAAATCTTGGCCTTGTAGTGACCATAGGGCTCAAGGTTTTCCGGCGCGATGCCGAGCCGTTCTTTGGCAATATCGAGGATCGGCCGTTTCTTGGCGGCCTGGGAGATTTCAATATCGGACTTCGGATTCTGGTGCTGGGAGGCAGGCATAGGGGATCCATTCAAATGAGGGAAAATGGAGGCACTAGCACTTCGGTTCATCGTGCCCGGCCTTCAGTCGGACATCGTGCCCGGGAGTCGACATCATGCGCCCCCAAGCGAATGGCCGGGACGAGCCCGGCCATGACAGCAGTCAGGAAAGTCTGGTCTTGAGTTGGACGTTCGCCGATTTCGCCCACTCGCCGGCGTCGATCTTTTTTCCATCGGCGGGTTGAACGCGGGTAACCTTGAAGCGGCCATCGGCGCACACCACGGTGACGCCATCCGCTTCGATGGCGACGATTTCGCCGAGCTTGCCGCCGATCCCCTTCGGGTCTTTCGCCGGCAGCGGCTTGGCGTCGAAAATCTTCAGTGGCTTGCCATCGAATGTGGTCCATGCGCCGGGAGCCGGATTACAGCCGCGGATCAGCCGGTCGATCTGTTCCCACGGTTTGCCCCAATCAATCTTTGCGTTCTCAGGCGTGCAGCGGCCCTCGTAAGTGGCTTTGCTCTCGTCCTGCTTGATGCGCGGCGCCTTGCCGGCCTTCACCAGATCGACCGACTCCAGCATGGCCTCGACGCCCATCGGAAACAGGCGGTCGAAATAAACCGTGCCGAGCGTGTCGGTGTTGCTGACCGGCGTCTTCTTCTGAACGAGGATGTCACCGGTATCGAGTCCGTTGTCCGGCCAGAAGATCGACAGGCCGGTTTCCGTCTCGCCCTTGATGATCGGCCAGTTGATCGCGCTCGCGCCGCGATAAGCCGGCAGCAGCGAGGGGTGATACTGGATCGAGCCGTGGGTCGGGATATTGAGAAATTCTTCGGGCACGAACAGGGTGACGAAAGCCATCACCTGGAGATCCGGCTTGAGGGCCTTGAACTCCGCCCACACCTTCTCGTCCTTGTAGGAAACCGGCTGATAGACCGGGAGGTTCGCGGCCTGGGCCGCCTCCTTCAGCGGGTCCGCCTTGGCGCCGGGCTTCTCCGGCGCGACGTAAACAGCAACGACATTCTCGCCGCGCTTGAGCAGCGCCTCCAGCACGGCTTTGCCGAACGCCTGCTGGCCGTGGACCACGATACGCATGTCCTGAACCCCTCCAGATATCCGCGTGTCATGCCCGCGAAGGCGGGCACCCGGTAAACGCCGCACCTTCGGTGGCTGCCGGAGCCTCGCTTTCACGGGGACGGCAGCAACAAACCAATACGCCTTCTCCCATCACCTTGCTCGCCTCCGCGAGCGACCCTCCCCACAAGGGGAGGGCCGAGAGTCTTGCTACGCCGCCTTCGCCGGCTTTTCCGGCGCGGTGATGGCGCCGGACGACTTGATCTCCGCGATCTCCTTGGTCGAATAGCCGAGCACCTTGGTCAGGATCTCGTCGGTGTGCTCGCCGAGCAGCGGCGCGCGTTTCACGGCCGGAACGGTATCCGACAGTTTCACCGGGCTGCCGACCGTGAGGTACTTGCCGCGCACCGGGTGGTCGACCTCGACCACCGTTCCGGTCTTGCGCAGCGATTCGTCCTCGGCGATCTCCTTCATCGACAGGATCGGGCCGACCGGAATGTCCTTCTCGTTGCACAGGTCCATGACCTCGAACTTGGTCTTGGTCATGGTCCATTCCTCGATGGTGGCAAAAATCTGCATCAGCCGCGGCAGCCGCGCCGGCGGCGTGGCGTAGTCCGGATCGGTCTTCCATTCCGGCTTGCCGATCAGGTCGCAGATCGCGCCCCACACCGGCGCCTGGGTGATGAAGTAAACGTAGGCGTTGGGATCCTTCTCCCAGCCCTTGCACTTCAGGATCCAGCCGGGCTGGCCGCCGCCGGAATCATTGCCGGCGCGCGGCGTCGCCTCGCCGAACGGGATGCCCTCGCCGTACTGGCTATACTCGGTCAGCGGGCCGTGGGCGAGGCGCTGCTGGTCGCGCAGCTTGACGCGCGCGAGATTGAGCACGCCGTCCTGCATCGCGGCGAGCACCTTCTGCCCGCGGCCGGTGAGATGGCGCTGCATCAGCGCGCAAACGATGCCGAACGCGAGATGCAAGCCTGTGCCGCTGTCGCCGATCTGCGCGCCGGTCACCAGCGGCGGCCCGTCGCGGAAGCCGGTGGTCGAAGCCGAACCGCCGGCGCATTGCGCGATGTTCTCGTAGACCTTGCAATCCTCGTAGCGACCGGGGCCGAAGCCCTTGATCGAAGCGACGATCATGCGCGGGTTGGTCTTGTGGACGTAGTCCCAGGTCAGGCCCATGCGGTCGAGCGCGCCGGGCGCGAAGTTCTCCACCAGCACGTCGCAGTGCTTGATGAGGCGCTCCAGGATCTCCTTGCCCTTGGGATTCTTGGAATCGATGGTGATCGAGCGCTTGGTGCCGTTGAGCATGGTGAAGTAGAGCGAGTCGGCGCCCTTCACGTCGCGAAGCTGGCCGCGCGTGATGTCGCCGACGCCCGGACGCTCGACCTTGATGACGTCCGCGCCCATGTAGGCGAGAAGCTGCGTGCAGGTCGGGCCCGACTGCACGTGGGTGAAGTCCAGCACCTTGATGCCGTCGAGCGCCTTGCCCGCCGCGCCATAGGGCTTGGTGGACGGCCTCGGCAACCCGTTGGCCGCGGCTTTGGCCTTGGTCTTGGGCTTCGCTTTCGCGGCAGGCTTCGCCGCGCGCTTGGCGACCTTCTTCGCAGCCGCCTTCGCCTTGGCTTTTGCCTGCGGCTTCCTGGTTTTGGCTTTCGCCCTGTTGCCCTTCTTCTTCAGTGCCATCGTCTTTCCCTTTGTCTCGGGACCGTCATGCCGCGCAAGCGGACATGGGCCCCATGATTGTCGCCTTATTTCTTGCGGACCACGCTTTGCGGATTGAGGTTGCCGATGCGGCCGCTCTCGGTGCCGGCCGCCGGATCGATCGCCGCGTTGATCAGCGTCGGCTTGCCGGAGTCCATCGCCTGGTCCACGGCGCGCTTGAGTTCGTCGGGCGTGGTCACGCGAACGCCGGCACCGCCGAACGCCTCCATCATCTGGTCGTAGCGGGCATCCCTGACGAACACCATCGGCGAAGGATCCGAGCCGCCGGTGGGATTGGTGTCGACGCCGCGATAGATGCCGTTGTTGTTGAACACGACGATGCAGATCGGCAGGCCGTAGCGGCAGATCGTCTCGACCTCCATGCCGGAAAACCCAAAGGCGCTGTCGCCTTCCACGGCGAGCACGGGCTTTCCAGTCTCCACCGCCGCGGCGATGGCATAGCCCATGCCGACGCCCATCACGCCCCAGGTGCCGACGTCGAGCCGCTTGCGCGGCTGATAGATGTCGATGACGCCGCGCGCGAGGTCGAGCGTGTTGGCGCCCTCGTTGACCAGGATGGCATCCGGCCGCTCCTTGACGACCGTGCGCAGCGCGCCGAGCGCGCCGTGGAAATCCATCGGCGACTTGTTGTTCATCAGCCGCGGCGCCATCTTGGCGATGTTCTCGTCCTTCTTGGTCGTGACGGCCTTCGTCCAATCGGCCGGAGGCGCCGGCCACTGGCCGCCCATGCCATCGACGAGAGCCGACACACACGAACCGATGTCGCCGACCAGCGGGGCTGCGATCTCGACGTTCGAGTCCATTTCCTTGGGCTCGATGTCGATCTGGATGAACTTCTTCGGCGCCTCGCCCCAGGTCTTGCCCTTGCCGTGCGACAGCAGCCAATTGAGCCGCGCGCCGATCAGCATGACGACGTCGGAGTCTTTCAGCACCGTCGAGCGCGCCGCGCCCGCGCACTGCGGATGGGTGTCGGGCAGGATGCCCTTGGCCATGCTCATCGGCAGGAACGGCACGCCGCTCTTTTCCACCAGCGCGCGAATGGCATCGTCGGCCTGCGCGTAGGCCGCGCCCTTGCCGAGGATAATCAGCGGGCGCTTGGCGCTCTTGAGAACATCGAGCGCGCGCTTGACCGCCGCGGGCGCAGGAATTTGCGCCGGAGCCGGATCGATGACCTTCACCAGGGACTTCGCGCCCTTGTCGGCCTCCATCACCTGCGGGAACAGCTTGGCCGGCAGGTCGAGATAAACGCCGCCCGGACGGCCCGACACCGCCGCGCGGATTGCGCGGGCGATGCCGATGCCGATGTCCTGCGCATGCAGCACGCGGAACGCCGCCTTGCACAACGGCTTGGCGATGGCGAGCTGGTCCATCTCCTCGTAGTCGCCCTGCTGCAAATCCACGATCTCGCGCTCGGACGAACCCGAAACCAGGATCATCGGGAAGCAGTTGGTCGTGGCGTTGGCCAGCGCCGTCAGGCCGTTGAGGAAGCCGGGCGCCGACACCGTGAGGCAGATGCCGGGCTTCTTGTTCAGGAAGCCGGCGATGGCGGCCGCATTGCCCGCGTTCTGCTCATGCCGGAACGAGATGACGCGCATGCCGGCGCCCTGCGCCATGCGGCACAGATCGGTGATGGGAATGCCGGGCACGGCGTAGATCGTATCGATGCCGTTGAGCTTGAGCGCGTCGATAACGAGGTGAAAACCGTCCGTCAGATCCTGTTCCGCGTTGACTTCGGTTTTCTTTGCGACCGCAGCATCGGTCATTTGTTCCTCCAGGTCCCGGCGTCACGCGCGGGTTTGATGCGGGCGAAGCGGCGTCGTCCTTCGAGCGACCAAGCCCGACGATGACGGCTGAGTGTGTTGAGCCTTCAGTTGCACGTCGTCAGTCCAGGTAATCGGCGTATTTCGCCACGTGGTCGGCAAGGCCGAGCGCATGGTTGCGGACCAGATCTTCGGCGCGCAGCGTATCGCGTGCTTCGAGCGCCTCGATGATGTTCATGTGATCGCGGATCGAGCGGTCGGCGCGATCCTTTTCGACGATGGTCTTGCGGCGGATCATCCGCATGTGGGTGAACAGGTTCTCGGCGAGCGAGATCAAGACGCCGTTGCCGCTCATGCGGATGATGGCCTGGTGAAACTCGATGTTGACCTCGGAATATTCGTCGAGCCGGGCATGCAGCGCGCCGTTCTCGAACGTCACGAACATGCGCCGCAACGACGCGATATCGTCGCCGGCGGCATTGTGGGTGATGAGCCGTGCCGCCATGCTTTCCAGCGCGGCCCAGGCGGTGATCATCTCAATCACCTCGCGCCTGGTCTTGCGCACGACATAGACCCCACGGCGCGGCACCGAGCGAACGAACCCTTCGCGCTCGAGCTGCGCCATCGCCTCGCGCACCGGCGTGCGGCTGATGCCGAAGTCGGCGGCGAGCTGCCGCTCGTCGAGCCGGATGTCCTGCCGGCTGCGGTAGATGTCCATCGACACGATGACGTTCTTCAAGGCGGCGTAGGCTTTGTTCTTGAAGCTGAAAGAGGTGTCGATCGGCTCGATCGCGAGCCGCGGCGTCAGCGCCGCCGCCTCGGAAGGCTCCGCTGCCCCGGTCGGCTGGCGTATCGTCGGCTGGCGTATGGTTCTTGGGTCGGCCATGACTGGAATACAATATTCCACAACCGGAACCGGCGCAACGGCCGGCCCCACGGAAGGGAAGCCGGTTTCTCCATCGGGACCGGGACCGGCCTCCCCATCGGGACCGGTCCCCCCTCAGGTCGCCGGCCGGGCGTGTAGCCGCGACCAGCCATCCTGGATCAGCGGCCAGAACAATGCGATCAGGCCCAACGCCATGATCGACCCGACCAGACCGTTGGAGAAGAACACGCTGAGGCTTCCCTGCGACGCCAGGAGCGATTGCCGGAACCCCTCCTCCGCCTTGTCGCCCAGCACGATCGCGAGCACCAGCGGCGCCAGGGGATAATCGGTCTTTTTCAGGAGATAGCCGGCGACGCCGAACACCATCATCATCACCACATCGAAGGTGTTGTTGTGCACGGTGTAGGCGCCGATCGCGCACATCACCAGGATGATCGGCCCGATGATGCTGAACGGCACGCGCAGGATGGCCGCGAACAGCGGCACGCAGGTCAGCACGATGATCAGGCCGACCACGTTGCCGAGATACATGCTGGCGATCAGGCCCCAGACAAAATCCTTCTGCTCGACGAACAGCAGAGGTCCGGGCTGCAGGCCCCAGATCAAGAGTCCGCCGAGCAGCACCGCGGCGGTGGGCGAACCCGGCACGCCGAGCGAAAGCATCGGCAGCAGCGCCGAGGTGCCGGCGGCATGCGCCGCGGTTTCCGGCGCCACCACGCCCTCGATCACGCCGGTGCCAAACTTGTTGCCGTTCTTGGCGACGCGCTTGGCGATGCCGTAGCTCATGAACGAGGCCGGCGTCGCCCCGGCGGGCGAAATCCCCATCCAGCAGCCGATCACGCAGGAGCGCAGCGACGTCATCCAGTAGCGCGGCAGCTCGGCCCAGGTCTGCAACACCACCTTCGGATTGATCTTGGCGGTGTTGCCGCGGAAGTTGAGGCCCTCCTCCATCGTCAGCAGGATCTCGCCGATGCCGAACAGGCCGATCACCGCGATCAGGAAGTCGAAGCCGCTCAGCAACTCCGGGAAGCCGAAGGTGAGCCGCAACTGCCCGGTCATCTGGTCGAGCCCGACGGAGCCGAGCGCGAACCCGATCATCATCGAGGCCACCGTCTTGAACGGCGGCTCCTTGCTCAAGCCCACGAAGCTGCAGAAGGCGAGGAAATAAACCGAGAAGATCTCCGGCGGGCCGAACTCCAAGGCGAAGCTCGCCACCAGCGGCGCCAGGAGCGTGATGACGATGACCGCGAACAGCGCGCCGAAGAACGAGGAGGTAAAGGCGGCCGTGAGCGCCTCGCCGGCCTTGCCTTGCTGCGCCATCGGATAGCCGTCGAATGTGGTCGCCACCGACCACGGTTCGCCCGGTATGTTGAACAAGACCGACGTGATGGCGCCGCCGAACAGCGCTCCCCAGTAGATGCACGACAGCATGATGATCGCCGAGGTCGGCGACATGCTGAAGGTCAGCGGCAGCAGGATGGCGATGCCGTTGGCGCCGCCCAGGCCCGGCAGCACGCCGATGATGACGCCCAGCACGATGCCGAGCACCATCAGCACGACGTTGTAGGGCTGCAAGACCACGGCAAAGCCGTGAAACAGATTGCCGATGTCTTCGATCATGGCGCGCTTTCAACCTCCGACGACGACCGGAGCAGCCCTTACAGGCCGAGCCAATCTTCCAGCGGCCCCTTGGGTAGCGGCACCAGGAACCAGCGCTCAAAGAAAATGAAGATGATCACCGGGACGACGATCGCCACGGCCAGCACCACCAGCCAGTTGTAGCGGCCGAGCCATTTCATGAATGCGGCGATCAACAGCCCCGACGACACGTACATGCCAAGCACCGGCACGGCGAACACATAGATCGTGGCGGGAATGACGACGGACACGACCTGGCGGAGTTGCGACCACTCAGCGAACAACTCGCGGCCGCTGAAATCCCGCATGGCGTTCACCAGATTGATGCCGCTCGATATCAGGATGATCAGCGAGATATAGAATGGAAAGAAGCCGGCCCGAGGTCCTTCCGCGGCCCAGCCGATGCCCGCCTGCAAGCTGCCGGCAATCCCGATCAGGGCCAGCAGTGCGATCGAGAGCGTGACGCCGATTTCGACCGAACGATGTGACGGACCCGCACGGCGGGAGCTGTGCGACGACTCACTCATTGAGATCCCCAGTTGTCATCACCGGTTGCCGCCCCCAGTTGTCGGCCCCGGTTGTCGCCCCCAGCTATCTTGCCGATGCCGCCTCCGGCCCTGCGCGAAAGGCGGCCGGCGACAGACGTCGTGGCGATCCAGATGCATGTTTGTGGTTGATTCGAGGTCCCGGGGCGGCCCTTGAGCCCGCCCCGGGAAACCGTACCTGCAGCCGCCATCGCGGGCCCTGCATCACTTGGAGTCGGACCTCATTTGGCGGCGAGGAAGCCTGCGGCCTTCATCAGGTCTTCGTGCCGCTTCTCTTCCTTGGAGACCCAATTGAGGAAGTCCTTCCCCGTCATAAAGGTCTGGTTGAACGCGCCGTCGCTCATGAGCTTCTTCCACTCGGGCGTTTCGCGAACCTTCTTGAACAGGTCGACGTAGAAATTCACCTGTTCGTCGGTCACGCCGGGCGCCATGAAGAAGCCGCGCAGCATCAGGTATTCGACGTCGAGGCCCGCCGACTTGCAGGTCGGCACGCTATCCCAAGCGCGATCGCCAGCGATCTTGTCGTGATAGTCGAGCTTCTTGGAATCGAACACGCAAAGCGGCTTGACCTTGCCGGCGCGCCAGTGCGCCACCGCCTCGATCGGATTGTTGACGGTCGAGTCGACGTGGTTGCCGACAAGCTGCACCGCCACCGCGCCGCCGCCCTTGTAGGGAATGTAGGTGAACTTGGCGCCGGTCTGCTTTTCGATGGCGACCGTGATGATCTGGTCTTCCTGCTTGGAGCCGGTTCCGCCCATCTTGAAGGTGCCGTTGGCCGCCTTGGCGGCGTCGACATAGTCTTTCGCCGTTTTGTACGGCTTGTCGGCGTTGACCCAGAGGATGAACTCGTCGAGCGCCAGCATGGCGACCGGCGTGAGATCCTTGTAGGAGAACGGGATACCGGTCGCGAGCGGCGTGGTGAACAGGTTGGACAGCGTGATCACCAGCTTGTGCGGGTTGCCCTTCGAACCCTTGACGTCGAGGAAGCCCTCGCCGCCGGCACCGCCGGACTTGTTGATGACCACCATCGGCTGCTTCATCAGATGGTGTTTGGAGACGATGCCCTGCACCGTTCGCGCCATCTGATCGGCGCCGCCGCCCGGACCGGCCGGTACGATGATCTCCACCGTGCGCGTCGGCTCCCATGCCGCATGGACCGTTGTGAATGGTGCCCCGCAGAGCAGCAGGGCGGCACCAAGCGCTCCCGTATTCAGTGACTTCAGCATGACGTTTCCTCGTTGTTTGTGCGCCGGCCGTTCACTCGGCCGATCGTTGTTGCAACTGCTAACGTACGCTTCCGCTTTGTTCAGTCCTTCAATGCCTCCGTTCGCCCGCGCCTACGCAATCAAAGGATTCACAACACGTCAACCAACCCGCGCCGCAAAAATGATCTCAGCCGCACTTTATGGATGCCGCGATGTCGCACCCCTGTCCGACGTATTGCGCCGGTGGACGGCATCGCCGCCTTCTCCAAAACACCGATTTCCGACGCGGAATTCCGCGGCACCAGACAATTCATGCATTAACCGGCACGCAAGATGNNAGATGGAACCCGGACCGTCGGTCCCGGATTCACCGGCTTAATCGCGTTCGGCGCAGCAAGGATGCCGACGTTACGACGATTGATGAATCGCGCGCCAAATCCGGCTGGGCGTGTACGGCATCTCGACGTGGCGCACATTCAGCGGCTTGAGCGCGTCGAGAACGGCGTTCGCAAGCGCCGGGATCGAGCCGGTCGTTCCGGCTTCGCCGGCCCCCTTGGCGCCGAGCGGATTGGCCGGCGAGGGCACGCCACGATCCTTCAGCACCACCGGCGGCAGAAGTTCCGCCCGCGGCATGAAGTAGTCCATGAACGTCCCCGACAAGAGCTGGCCGTTCGCCGGGTCGTAGACGACGTGCTCGCCCAACACCTGGCCGATGCCCTGCATCAGTCCGCCCTGCAACTGGCCTTCGACCAAAGTGTGATTGTAGACCACGCCGCTGTCGTCGACGGCGACGTAATTGACGATCCGCACCGCGCCGGTGTCCGGGTCGATCTCCACTTCGGCGACATGGGCGCCGCTGGGAAACGACGTGGCGGTGTCGAAGCCGACGCTGGTGTCGAGCGGGTGCTCGACCTCGCCGAGATGGCTCATGATGATCGACTGCATGTCGATCGAAAGATCGGTGCCGGCGACGCGGTAGCGGCCGTTCTCGAAGGTCAGGTCGGCCGGCGCCACCTCCAACTCCTTGGCCGCGAGATCTTTTGCCTTCTCGACGATCTCCTTGGCGCCCTTGGCGAGCGCGCTGCCGTGACTGATGAGCGAGCGCGATCCAAAGCTGCCGGTGCCGGCAAGCTTGGGCATGGCGACATCGTTGTAGCGCAGGTCGATCCGGTCTTCCGGAAGGCCGAGAATATCGGCCACCAGCGCAGGGAACGCCGTCTCATGGCCTTGGCCCGACGGCCCCGCCAAGGCGAACAACCCGAGCCGGCCGTCCGGCCCAATCTGGATCTTGATTTCCTCGCGGCCGACGCCGCCCGACGGTTCGAGGAACAGCGCGACCCCGATGCCGCGCAGCTTGCCCCGCCTTTTCGCTTCGCGTCGCCGCGCCGGAAAGCCTTTCCAGTCCGCCTCCTGGAGGGCGCTGTCCAACAGGCCGGCAGGATCGCCGCTGTCGTAGGTCGAGCCGGTCGCGGTCTTGAATGGAAACTGGTTCTTCCGCAACGCGTTGCGCCGGCGCAGCCTGACGGAATCGATGCCGAGCTTGTCGGCCGCTTCTTCGACCAGCCGCTCCCACAGATAGGCGACATTGGGCCGCCCGGCGCCGCGATAGGCGGTCGTCGGCGTGGTGTTGGTGAACACGAGCTTGTGGCGGCCGTAGACCGCCGGCACGTTGTAGAGACTGACCGCGCTCGAGGTCGGCGCCGCAACCGTGTTGATGAGCGGGCCCGCGTTCGAACAATAAGCGCCGAGATTGACCAGCCAGCCCACCCGCAGCGCGAGGAAGCGGCCGTCCTTGTCGAGCGCCAGTTCCCCGGTCATGTCCGCCGCGCGGCCATGATGATCGCCGGAGATCGTCTCCGAGCGCGTGCCGGTCCACTTCACCGGACGGCCGGTGCGCTTGGCCGCCAGCATCAGCGCGATGAATTCGGGATAGACTTCGTTGCGCACGCCGAAGCCGCCGCCGACATCCTTCGAGTGGATGCGGAACTGGTTGCGGTCGAGCCCGGTGACCTGCGCCAGCGCGGTCTTGTAGTCGGATACGCCCTGGCTCGGCGCGCACAGCTCGAACAGGTCCTCCGCCGCGTCGTAGCGCGCGACGCAGGATTTCGGCTCCATCGGATTGCCGGCGACGCGCTGCGCGCGGACCTCGGCGCGCACGACAACGGCGGCTTCGGCGAATGCACGCTCGGTCGCGGCCTGGTCGCCGTATTCGTAATCGAACACCAGATTGTCGGGCAGGTCGTCATGCAAGCGCACGGCATCGTCGGCGAGCGCATCGCCGGCCTCGACCACCACCGGCAGGTCTTCGTAGTCGATCGCGATCAGCTCGGCCGCGTCCTGCGCGATATGGTTGGACTCGGCAACGATCAGCGCCACCGGCTCGCCGACGAAGCGCACCCGGCCGTGGGCCAGTGCCGGACGGAACGGATTGCGCACCGAGCTGCCGCCGACGCCTTTGAAGAAGGCCATCGGCGCCGGGCTCTTCCAGCCGGAGGCGACGACATCCTCGCCGGTCAAAACATCGACCACGCCGGGAAGCGCCTTCGCCTGCGTTGTGTCGATGCTGACGATCCTGGCGTGAGCGCGGTCGGCGCGCAGGAAATGCGCCGCCGCCTGCCCTTCCATGTTCTGATCGTCGGTGTAGCAGCCCCGTCCCGTCAGCAGCCGAAGGTCTTCACGGCGGCCCTTGTACCGATGTTCTGACAATTGCACCCACCCTCGTGAGCTGGCCTTGCCGCACGCTCCCCCGAGCGGCAGCGATACCCGGACCGGCAAGTCCGAGAGTTGGAGCGGGCGAAGGGAATCGAACCCTCGTATGAAGCTTGGGAAGCTTCCGTTCTACCATTGAACTACGCCCGCGTGCGGCGAAGAATAGCGAAGCGAAGCGCACTGTGCAAAGCCTGATACGGCGCGTGAAAACGCGCTAGCAAGCTGTTGCAGAACACACCATTGTCATTCCGGGCCGGCCGAAGGCCGGACCCGGAATCCAGACGCAGATTCAGTGCCTGCCTCTGGATTCCGGATCGCCGCTTGCGCGGCGTCCGGAATGACGGAAATCTTTTCAAAAACTGCCACTACACGCGGAAATGCTTCGACAACTTCAAGCCCTGGGCCTGGTAATTCGAGCCGATGCCCATGCCGTAAAGCGTCTTCGGGCGCCCCAACATCCGCTCGTAAACCAGCCGGCCGACAATCTGGCCGTGCTCAAGGATAAAGGGGACTTCGCGCGAGCGCACTTCAAGCACGGCGCGCGCGCCGCGGCCGCCGGCGCCCGCATAGCCGAAGCCCGGATCGAAGAAGCCGGCGTAGTGCACGCGGAATTCCCCGACCAGCGGATCGAACGGCACCATTTCGGCGGCGTAGTCCGGCGGCACCTGCACCGCTTCCTTGGATGCAAGGATGTAGAATTCGTCGGGGTCGAGAATGAGGCTGCGGTCGGGCCGTGCCGCCATCGGCTCCCAGAATTCGGCAAGATCATAGCCGGCGCGGCGTTCGACATCGATCAGGCCGGTGTGGCGCTTGGCGCGATAGCCGACCAGCCCGTTCGGGCCGAGTCCCGACAGGTCGACGCCCACCGCGATGCCCTCGCCGACATCGGCGTCGGCGTCGTCGGTGAGCCGCTCGCGCGCGTGCAACGCCCTCAAATTCTCGGCATCCAGTTGCGCGTGGCCACGGCGGAAGCGGATTTGCGACAGCCGCGTGCCCTCGCGCACCAGGATCGGAAAGGTCTTGGGGCTGATCTCGGCATAGAGCGGGCCGTGGTAGCCCGCGCGGATGCGATCGAAGCCTTGCGTCTCGTCGGCGATCACGCGGGTGAACACGTCGAGCCGCCCGGTCGAGCTTTTCGGATTGGCGGCGGCCGACACGTCGTCCGGCAGCGCCAGGCTTTCGAGCAGCGGCACGATATAGACGCAGCCGGTTTCCAGCACCGCGCCGTCCGTCAGCACGACCTTATGCAGCGTCAGTTCTGCGACGCGCTGGGCGACCGTGATGTGCGGCCCCGGCAGGAAGCTTGCGCGCACGCGATAGGCCACCGG
>JAFKKQ010000127.1:0-795 GCA_017304505.1 Hyphomicrobiales bacterium
GTATCGACATCGATCCCTTCCAGCCGGTCGGTATCGACGTCGACACGGCGCGCTTCATCGACGCCTTCCTGCTGTTCTGTGCGCTCGACGACAGCCCGTCGTGTTCGGACGCCGAGAACCGCGAGAATCGCGATAACTTCGCTCACGTGGTCAAGGAAGGCCGGAAACCGGGGCTCGTGCTGCATCGCGGTGGCGAAGCGATCACGCTGTTCGATTGGGCCGAGACATTGCTCGATCGCATCGACCGAACGGCGGCGGCATTCGACCTGCAGCGTGGCGGAGCGCATTACGCGCATACGATGGCGCTGCAACGTGCCAAGGTACAGGATGTGTCGCTTACGCCGTCCGCCCGTGTGATGGTCGCGCTCGAACCACTGCGCGGCACGACGGGGGGCGCGTTCCAGGCGTTCGCGCTCGCGCAGAGCCAGCGTCATGCGCAGACGCTGCGCGACATGCCGCTCGATGCGCGCGTTGTCGAGCACTTCGAAGCACTGGCCCGGAAGTCGCTCGACGCCCAAGCCGAACTGGAACGCACGCAGGTCGGCGACTTCGATGCATTCGTCGCCGATTACCTGGCAGGCACGCTAGGGGCTGCCACCGCCTGACGGACAGTCCGCAGGTACACGAAAAAGCGCCTCATGCGAGGCGCTTTTTTCATGGACGACGCGAATGACGCGAGCGGTGCCTGTCAGCCCAATACCCCGAGCTGCCACGTAAAAAAGACGGCCAGCCCGACGCCGATGGTGAGCAACTGGTGACGCGTCGCGGCGCAGACGGCGATGGCCACGAGGGCCG
>JAFKKQ010000127.1:829-13253 GCA_017304505.1 Hyphomicrobiales bacterium
ACGAGTTGCGGATTACGCCACGTCAGCTCGAGACCGTTGCCATGCGGCGCCAGCGTCATCGGCACAATGATTGCCGTGAGTACCGTCACAGGGACGAACGACAACGCCTCGCGCAGCCACTCGGGAAACCGCACGCGGTCGCCCAGCAGGAAGATCCCGGCCTTGACGGCAAACGTGACGGCGGCCATGCCGCCAATCGCCACGACATAATTCATTGCGCACCCCCGCGACGCTTCGCGTGCAGCGCCAGCATGCCCGACGCAATGCCGAGTGCCACGGCCACCAGCAAGCCGACGAACCCGAACAGATAGCCTGACGCCAACAGCGCAAACATCAGCCAGACCGGATGCAGGCCGACCTCCGCGCCGACGAGCTTGGGCGATAGCACATAGCCTTCAAGGCCCTGCCCAACGATGAAGACCCCGATCACCAGCGCAATGGACATCCAGTCCGGCCAGAACTGAGCCACCGCAACGATGAGGGCGACGACAAATCCGGTCAGCGCGCCGACAAAGGGAATGAAGCTGAACAGCCCGGTCATGAGGCCGATCAGGAAGCCGAAGTTGAGCCCGCAGAGCGTCAACCCGATGGCGTAATACGCCGCAAGGATCAGGCAGAGCAGCGACTGCCCGCGAATGAAGCCCGCGACGGCACGGTCGATGCGCCGCCCCAGCGTGTGCACGGTCTGGCGATGCGGCAGCGGAATCCAGCCGTCCACCGTCTTCACCAGCCGCTCCCAGTCGCACAGCAGATAAAACGCGACGACCGGCGTCACGATCAACAGCGACAACACCGAGAACACGGCGCGCCCGCCGGACCACAGCGAGGTGACGAAGCCCGCGATAAAGCCCGAGCCTTGCGTCACCAGGGTTTCGATCGATTTTCCCGGATCGGGAAGATTGCCACCGCCGAAAATCCTGGTCAGCCAGGGCCGGCTCGGATCGGTGACGATCGACTGCAACTTGGTCACATAGCGCGGCAGGTTTTTCGCAAAGGCCGTGAACTGATCGGCCAGGATCGGCGCGACCGCCATGACGCCGACCACAACCAACAGGATCACCAGCGTGAGTACGATCAGCGCCGAGATGCCACGGCTGATGCCGAGCTTCTCGCCCCGGCGGGCGAGCGGGTCGAGCAGATAGGCGAGCACCATCCCCGCCACGAAGGGCAGCAGCACATCGCCCAGCGCCCACAACAGCAGGATCAGCACGGCCAGCGCCGCGACCCAGAACATCACCTGCCGTTGCAGCGTCATTGTTACCCCACGCACAAACCGTTCAACGCGAGGGTGGATCCGTCGTCAGCCGCTGGCTTCCGCGGAATTCATGTGCCGCACCCATTCGGCGAGATAGAGGCCCACCGAAACCAAGGTCAAGACCGTCACCAGAGCCATCACCAGTGTCAACAGCGGCTCGGGATCAAATGAATAGCCGTGCGAGGCCAGCACCAGGCAGGCGAACAGAAGCTGCGCCGCCGTGTTGAGCTTGGACACAATATGAGGGCGGATCTTGACCGGCCTCCCGACCAGCCACGACAGGATGACCCCGCCCACGATCATGACGTCGCGGGACACGACCAGGATGACCAGCCAAAGCGGGATGACCGCTGTCACACCCAGCGTGACGTAGATCGACACGATCATCACCTTGTCGGCGAGAGGATCGAGATAGGCGCCAAGCTCGGTCTTCATGCCGAACCGCTTGGCCAGAAACCCGTCCACGCCGTCGCTGATGGCGGCCGCGAGAAACAACAGGAACGCCAAATGCATTCGCCCGGTGGCGATCGCCCAGACGACGACCGGAACCAACAGGATGCGTGCCAACGTGATCAGATTGGGAATACTCAAACGTCAGGCCCCGGCTCGCCCTCGCACCGTACTGAAGGGTTGGCAGCGCGCGGGCTTTCTGGCGCGCGCGATTCCGCCTGAGTATATCGACCGGCGGCCCATTGCACACGTTTCGATTCCGACATACGCAGGGGCATGCTCAAGAAACGCCTCACCTACGCGCAATCCGGCGTCGATATCGACGCCGGCAACCGCATGGTGGAGTTGATCAAGCCCCTGGTGAAATCCACGGCCCGCCGGGGCGCCGATGCCGAAATCGGCGGCTTCGGCGGCCTGTTCGACCTCAAGCGCGCGGGGTTCAAAGACCCTGTGCTGGTCGCCGCCAACGACGGTGTCGGCACCAAGGTCAAGATCGCGGTCGAGACCGGCATCCATGACACCATCGGCATCGACCTCGTCGCCATGTCGGTCAACGACCTTGTGGTGCAAGGCGCGGAACCGCTGTTCTTCCTCGACTACTTCGCCACCGGCAAGCTCGATCCGAAGGTCGGGGCGACAGTGGTGGCCGGTATCGCCGAAGGCTGCCGCCTCGCCGGCTGCGCGCTGATCGGCGGCGAGACGGCCGAGATGCCCGGCGTCTATCGCGGCGAGGACTACGATCTCGCAGGGTTTGCCGTCGGCGCGGTCGAGCGCCGCGCCATCCTGCCGCGCCGCGACATCCGCGCGGGCGACGTCCTCCTCGGCATGGCCTCCTCCGGCGTGCATTCGAACGGCTTCTCGCTGGTGCGCAAGGTCGTCGCCAAGTCGCGACTGAAATGGAGCGCTCCCGCGCCGTTCGACAAAAAGAAAAAGCTCGGCCGCGCCGTGCTGGCCCCAACCCGCATCTATGTGACGTCGTGCCTCGCCGCGATCCGCGGCACCGGCGCGATCAAGGCGCTGGCGCATATCACCGGCGGGGGCTTCCCCGACAACATTCCGCGCGTGCTGCCGAAATCCCTCGGGGCACGGATCGACCTCACCCGCATTGCGGTGCCGCCGGTGTTCCGGTGGCTGGCGCAGACGGGCGGCATTGCCGAAAAGGAAATGCTGCGCACCTTCAACTGCGGGGTCGGCATGATCGCCGTGGTCGAGCCAGGCGCGGCCGACAAGGTCGCAGCGATCCTCAAGCGCGAAGGCGAGCGCGTCGTGCGCCTCGGCGACGTTGTCGCGGCGGCCAAGGGCAAGCCGCGCGTGATCTACGACGGCCGCCTTGGCCTCTAGACCGACGATGCCCTCCACGCCCGCCCGCAAGCGCGTCGCGGTCCTGATTTCCGGCCGCGGCTCCAACATGGCGGCGCTGATCGAGGCGGCGAAGAACGACACTTATCCCGCCGAGATCGTCGTGGTGGTGTCGAACGATCCCACCGCGAAAGGGCTGGCGTACGCGGCCACGCAAGGCGTCCCGACCGCGGCGGTCGATCATCGCTCCTTCGGCAAGAATCGCGAGGCGTTCGAGCGCGCGCTTCAGCGCGAACTGGAAACGCATGGGATCGAATTGATCTGCCTGGCGGGCTTCATGCGCCTGCTGACGCCGTGGTTCGTGCGGCAATGGGATGGACGGATGCTCAACATCCATCCGGCGCTGCTGCCCGCGTTCAAGGGGCTCGACACCCATGCGCGCGCCATCGCCGCCGGCGCGAAGCGGCACGGCGCGACCGTGCATTTCGTCGTGCCTGAGATGGATGCCGGCCCGATCATCGTGCAGGAGGCGGTGCCGGTCCTCGCCGGCGACACCGAGGCGGCGCTTGCCGCGCGCGTGCTCGAGGTCGAGCACCGCATCTATCCGCTTGCGCTCAAGCTCGTGGCCGAAGGACGGATTCGCGTCGAGGGCGGCCGCTGCCTGATCGACGGGCAGCCGGCCCCATTGATTCCGCGATAGTCTTGTAAAAATAAGCCCCTTGTAAAAATAAGCCCCCGGATTTTGCCCGGGGGTACGGGAAACAACCCGCAAGGCGCAAACCGCTACGCGACTTTTAGATTCTCGGCAGATGCCTTGCCGTTGCGGCCCGTCACCAACTCGTACTCGACAGTCTGGCCTTCGTTGAGGGAGCTAAGGCCCGCACGCTCGACGGCGGAGATGTGGACAAACACATCCTTGTCGCCCGCAGCCGGCTTGATGAACCCGTAACCTTTGGTCGGGTTGAACCATTTGACGGTGCCCTTTTGCATCGTCGGTCTCCTGAGTGAGAGTCTTCGAACGTCTGGATGACACGCGGATTGCCATCGCCGCACGCCGCGCCACAACTTGGTTTTGGTTGAAGATCCGGGACGGCTGCGTCCAACGACGACGCCGCCGGAACGGCCAAAATCCCGCTGCAACAATTACGGCATAGCAAAAATACGGCCTAACAATGGCTGTGGTTGCATAAGCGTTAGGCACCACCGTGTGGCTGCACAAGCACAGTCAGCCGCAACATCGGATGCAGCCCAGTGCCGCAGTTGACCCCTGGGCCGGTTTCGCAACAATCCCATTGGGCTGACGGGTCGCCGGCCGGTGGCCGCCGACGACAAGCCGCGGGGGCACGGACTTTGCGCAAACGCCGAACCCAGGGGCCTGTGGACGGGACAGCCCGTTCACGCGGGCGCGTCCGGCCGACGCTGGCTGCCGTCGCCGCGCTCTGCCTCGCCACCGCGTCAGGCGCCGACGCCGCCGTCATTTCATGCGGGACCGGAGGACCGTTCGTTGCGGCACCGCCGTCCTGTCCGCAGGGCGACAGCATCGCCTTATCGGGCGACGCCGCGCTGTTCGACGTCGGGACCCGGTTCCTGCAACGGCTTGCCGCGATCTCGTCGTTCAAGACCGCGGCCAGTGCCGGAAACAACCCGTGGGGCGGCGGCGCCGATTCAACGCCATCCGAGCGTTACCGCACATGGCTCGAAGGCTACGGCCTGGCGTCACGCACCGATGCGACAGATGACTTCGCCGGCGACAAGCGCAGGACCTTCGGCGCGGTCGCAGGCGCGGCCGCCACCATCGCCCCCGGCGTCATCGTCGGCCTTTCGGTCGATCAGGGCCGGACCAAGGTCGACGTGACGAATCTGCCCGCCAACCTGGCCCAAAACGGACATATCGACCTGACCCAGATCGGTGCCTTGGCCGCATTCCAGAACGGCCCCTGGTCGCTCGGAACGAACGTCATCTACGGTTTCGGCCGGGTGCACAGCAGCCGGTTCGTCGCGGGCGAGGCGTCCACCGCCTCGTATCTCGCAAGCCTCTGGGGCGCGATGGCCGAGTTGAGCTATTATTGGGCGCTGCCCAACAACTCTCGCTTCGTTCCCAAGATCACGGTCGACTGGATGCGGACGCAGACCGACGCATTCACCGAAACTGGCGGTTTCCTTCCTGTATCGGGCTCAGGCGTGACCTCCACCCGCGTCCGCATGATGGTTGGCGGCGAGGTGGGCCATAGCTGGCTGATGGATCGCACGCTGCTGGATTTCTCGATGTACGCGCGGATGGTGGACAATCTCTCCCAGGACATCGGCGTGCTCGAACTGACCGATGCGGGCGGATCGGGCGTGTCACGGCTGCTCGCCGGCATCCGCGAAAGCAATCTCGGGGCCGATGCCGGCGCCATGCTCTCGGCGCGGGTTTCCGACACCACCCGGCTCTATGCCGTGTACGACGGCCGCTTCCGCGGCAACTTCATATCGCACAGCGGCACGGTGGGCGCCGAGTTCCGGTTTTAGATTTCCAAACACATTTTCGCGGGGCATGACAACAAGGTAACCCGGCCAAAAACGAACTTGCCCCGGACCAGGTCCGGGGCAAGCATTCATTCCCAATCTGCCGTCTCCGCAGAAGCGAGCGGCGGGCTTTCGCTACGCTTTTTCCTCGCTGCCGCTCACGGCGCATTGGCTGCGCGCGATGGCGTAACCGATCAGCATGATCACCAGCAGCACGCCGCGGCTGGCCCAGATCTTGACCACATCGGCCTCGGCTCCGACGCCGAACAGGCTCTGGTTGACGATATCGCCGATGATCCAGACCAGAAGTCCCACGCCTGCGAGGATTTCGTCGAGATGAAGCTTCCGGCCCCGGCTGACGATGATGTAACCGGCGAGGATGACGATCACCGCGCCGACCCGCCCGCCCCACACATGCAGGAAGTGCAGCGTGGCCTCGCTGAGCCAGCCGACCAGCGCCGGGTCGGTTGCCATGATATCGCCCGCGACCCAGCCGAGCAGCGCACCGCCGGCCCAGACCAGGACGCGATAGCGCTCCAGCAAGGCCATCAGCACGGCGCTGCCGGCGACAATCAGCGGCACGCTGGTCGCAAGGCCGAAGATGATGAGCGTCGCCTTGATGCCCATGGCGTGGGTCACGTCCACCTGCGCGGCCGCAACTTCGGCCGACGCCGCGATCGCGATCACGTTGTCGAGGCTCATGACGATGTCGGCGATGGCGACGATCCGCACCGCGCGCCACAGGTTGCTCGCGCTTTCGACACCGCCTTCGCCATCGCTGTCCTCGGTGACGAGCTTGATCGCCACGTAGAACAGCAGGAGGCCGCCGACCAGCTTGAGGAACGGATATGTCATCGCCTGAGCGACGACGAGCGTGAAGATGACGCGCAGCAGCACGGCGACGCCCGCGCCCAGGATCATGCCCCAAAGGCGCTGCTTCGCCGGCAGCGTCATGCAGGCCATCGCGATCACGACCGCGTTGTCGCCGGACAGAATGATGTTGACGCCAATGATCTGGAGAACCGCGATCCAGAATGGCGCGTGCATGAAGTCTTGAGCGAGAAAGTCCACCACGAACCCCTTAGTTCTTGATGCGCCGACTTGCGGCGGCGCCTCCCCCCGAAACTGCCGCGGCCCCGACCGCGGCACCGTCATAATCTACAGGCGAACGACCGTGCCTGACCAGTAAACTATGCGGCTCCCCGGCCGCACACCGGTCAGCCGACGATTTCGTTGCCCGCGAAGAACTGAGCGATCTCTTTTGACGCCGTTTCAGCCGCATCCGAGCCGTGCACCGAATTCTCGCCGATCGACTTGGCGTGAACCTTGCGGATGGTGCCGGCATCGGCTTTCGCCGGATCGGTCGCGCCCATGATGTCGCGGTATTTCGCGATGGCGCCCTCGCCTTCCAGCACCTGGACAACCACCGGCCCGGAGATCATGAAATCCACGAGCTCGCCGAAGAACGGCCGCTGCCGGTGCACCGCGTAAAACGTCTCCGCCTGTTCGCGGGTGATGCGCACGCGCTTCTGCGCCACGATCCGCAGGCCGGCCTGCTCGATCATCGCGTTGATGGCGCCCGTCAGGTTGCGCTCGGTGGCATCCGGTTTGATGATCGAAAAGGTACGCTCGCCCGGCATCGTCAGAAATCCTTTTGGGAAAGTCACGGTTGGGCGCGATGGAAGCCTGCGCCTGGATGGGCGGCTTATAGCGACCGCCCCGCCGAGCGGCAAGGTTTGCCATCCCCGGTGAAGGCCGCGGCCGCCAGTCGCAGTTGACCCAGGCCCGTAGCCCGCTGATTTCGCGAGGGTTTGCGTGGAAAAGGCTTGGCGACCGGATTTCTTTCAACAGCCGCATGAACCTTTCGGACCCTCTCCGCGACTGACGGGCATGGGACGTGATGACACGTCCAGCCAAACAGGAGAGAGCACCATGATCCGCAAATTCGCCATTGCCGCCGCCGCCATCGCCGCGCTCGGCACCGCCTCGATCGTCACCGCGCCGACTGCCGACGCCAAGCCCGTCAAGGTCATGAAGTTCAAACATCACCATCACGGGCACTTCGGCCACTATGGTTTCTACGGCGCCCCGCTGATTGCTTATGCCGGTGCGTCCTGCTGGCGCCGCGTCTGGGTTGAGACCTCCTACGGCCCCCGCCGTCGCGTTGTGAACGTCTGCGACTAAGCGAGCGAACGCTCCGAAAGAACGGTCCCGGCGCCGCATCGGCGGAGCCGGGGCCTTCGCATCAAGGCCACCCTCTTTGGCTGACGTGGAATCGAGCCTCCGCTGTGGGGATTGCGCCGCGGATCGCGCTCGGCCATAGAGCGCGCATGCTCGTCATCAACGATCTTTCCGTGCGCATCGCTGGCCGGCTGCTCATCGAGAACGCCTCGGTGCGGGTTCCGGCCGGCTCCCGCATCGGCTTCGTCGGCCGCAACGGCAGCGGCAAGAGCACACTGTTCAACGTCATCACCGGCGAAGTCGCCGCCGAGCATGGCGATGTCGAAACGCCCGCCCGCTGGCGGATCGGCCGGCTGGCGCAGGAGGCGCCGAACGGCCCGGAAAGCCTGATCGACGTGGTGCTCAAGGCCGACGCCGAGCGAACGCGATTGCTCGCGCGCGCCGAGACCGAGCAGGACCCGCACGAGATCGCGGAGATTCAGACCCGGCTGGCCGACATGGGCGCTTACGCGGCGCCGGCGCGCGCGGCGGCGATCCTGTCGGGCCTCGGCTTCTCGGCCGCCGACCAGGACCGCCCCTGCTCCGAGTTCTCCGGCGGCTGGCGCATGCGCGTGGCGCTCGCGGCCACGCTGTTCGCAGAGCCCGACCTGCTGCTGCTCGACGAACCGACCAACTACCTCGATCTCGAAGGCACGTTGTGGCTGCAGGATCATCTGGCGCGCTATCCGCGCACCATGATCGTCATCAGCCACGACCGCGATCTGCTCGACACCTCGGTCGAACAAATCATGTCGCTGGAGAACCGCAAGCTCACGCTCGACCGCGGCGGCTATTCGGATTTCGAGCGCCTGCGCGGCGAGCGGCTGCTCCTTGACCAGAAGATGGTGAAGAAACAGGAGGCGCAGCGAAAGCACATCCAGGCTTTCATCGACCGCTTCAAGGCCAAGGCGTCGAAGGCACGCCAGGCCCAGTCGCGCGTCAAGATGCTGGAAAAGATGGCGCCGATCTCGGCGGTCGTCTCCAGCGACGTGTTGCCGATCCGCATTCCCGAACCGGACCGCCTGCTGTCGCCGCCCATCGTCGCGCTCGACGATGTTTCGGTCGGTTACGTTCCAGGCCAGCCGGTGCTGAAGGGGCTGACGCTGCGGATCGATAACGACGACCGCATCGCGCTGCTCGGCTCGAACGGCAACGGCAAATCGACCCTGGTGAAGCTGATCGCCTCGCGCCTCGCGCCATTCGACGGCGGCGTGACGCGCGCGCCCCGCTTGAAGATCGCCTACTTTGCGCAGCACCAGCTCGACGAATTGGATTCCGAGGGAAGCGTTTACGACCACGTCCGCAAGCTCTTGCCGGATGCGGCCGAAGCCAAGGTGCGTGCGATGGCAGGCTCGATCGGCTTTTCCGGCGAAAACGCCGACAAGAAAGTGGAGAAGCTCTCGGGCGGCGAGAAGGCGCGGCTGATGCTTGGGCTGGCGACATTCGGCGGCCCGCATCTGCTCATCCTCGACGAGCCGACCAACCATCTCGACATCGACAGCCGCGCGGCCCTGATCGAGGCGATCAACGAATATCCCGGCGCGACCGTCCTGGTGTCGCACGATCGTCACCTGCTGGACGCCTGTGCCGACCGGCTCTGGCTGGTCTCAGGTGGCAAGGTCACATCCTTTGACGGCGACCTCGACGATTACCGGCGGCGCGTGCTGTCCGACCGCGACGACGGCTCGGACTGGAGCAAGCCTAAACGCAACGGCAAAACGCCGCGCGATTCCACCCAGCGCAACGCGCCCGCCCCGAGACGCGCCGACTCCAAACCGCTGCGCCAGCGCATCACTCGCGCCGAGGCCGAGATTGCACGGCTGACGCGCGAGATCGAGACACTCGATGCGGCATTGACCAGCGGTGAGTTGTTTGCGCGCGAGCCGGCAAAAGCGGCGGCGATGGCCAAGACCCGCGCCGAACACGCAGACGCTCTCGCACGAGCCGAAGAGGACTGGCTCGCGGCTGGAGCGGCCCTGGAAGCGGCGACGGGATAACCGCCGCGACTGAACCTGACTGAACGGTCGCTATTGAACGGTCACTATTGAACCGTCACTTGGCTTGGTTGTGTCGCGGTGCGCCGGGCCGGTTTTGCGCGCTTTTTCTTCTCGGGCTTCGCCGCCACCGCCGGTTCGGGCGCGCGCTCCATCGACTTCAGGCGTCCTGCGCTGAAATGATAGATGCCGGGGCGCTGTCCGTGGATATAGGTCAGCGTGGCGGTGCGCTCGTTGCGTTCGCCAGTGCCGATCTCGACCCGTTCCGGCGTACCGGCGTGGGCGACCACATCGCATTCGGTCATGCCCAGCGCGATCCCTCCGGGCATCAACATCGAGGCATCATCCTGCGGCGGCAGCCCGCCGGGTTGCCCCGCCGAAGCCTGCGCGTTCGGCTGGCTGGCGGCCGGTTGGGCGGCCATCGCGCCGGCGGCGCAGCGCCCGCTGGCATCGACCATCTGTTCCGCCGTCACCGGCGGAAGCTGCTTTTCCTTCATTCCCGTCACCGACAACGGGCGAAAAAACGTCGACGAATCCGGCGCTTTGAACGAATCCATATCGGGCATGGAACATGCGCCGAGCCCCATTGCCGCCGACAACAACAGAATTTTCGCGGTAAGCCGCACGATCACTCCCCACTCTCGTCCGTCCAGGACCCCACCCAAACGCAACTTTGCGTCACCTTCGCGGCAGCCGCAATCCGATTTGCTCCTTCGGCAGGGATCGGACCGGCTAGGCTTTCTTGACCCAACGGCCCCGCTCGTCCGGTTGCCAATAGGCCACGTCGAATCCTTGCGCCTTGGCTTCGCCCCAGCGCGTGCGCGCGGCGGCAACAGCATCCTCGTCCTCGCCATCGAACAGCAGCACGATGCGTTCGTAGTTGCCGGCATCCGGCGGCAGTGGCGCGCCGTCGATCAGAAAGCGCACCGTCGCGCCATTCGGGTTGTGCTCGGCAGCCGTAAGCAGGATGGGCTGCAGCGCCGGCTCGCTCTCGCGCGGCGTGCCATGCGGCAGGAAGTTGTCGTCGCGATAGGTCCAAAGCAGCGCGTCGAGCGCCTCGACCCGCTCGTCGGAGGCGGCTTGCACCACGACGCGCCAGCCGCGCTCGTAGGACTTCTCCAACAGTTCAGGCAGCGCCCGCTCCAGGGGCTTTTTCAGCAGATGGTAGAACACAACCTCTGTCATCGCGCCCCGCCCGCGGCCATCAACGCTCGTAGTGGTTTTGCACCAGTTCGTTGAGCAGCCGCACCCCCCAGCCCGAGCTCCAGCTCTTGTTGATGTCGGTTTGCGGCGAGCCGAGCGCGGTGCCGGCGATGTCGAGATGCACCCACGGCGTCTTGTCGACGAAGCGCGCCAGAAGCTGTGCCGCGGTGATCGAGCCGCCGTAGCGGCCGCCGGTGTTCTTCATGTCGGCGAACTTGGAATCGATCAGCTTGTCGAATTCCGGTCCGAGCGGCATCCGCCACACCCGCTCCATCGTCGCAAGACCGGCCTTGGTGAGCCGCTCGCACAGCCGGTCGTCGTTGGAGAACATGCCGGCGTACTCATGACCGAGCGCCACGATGATCGCACCGGTCAGCGTCGCCAGGTCGATCATGAATTTCGGCTTATGCCGCGTGTTGACGTAATGCAGCACGTCGGCCAGCACGAGCCGGCCTTCGGCATCGGTGTTGATGATCTCGATGGTCTGGCCGCTCATGGTCTTGACGATGTCGCCCGGCCGCTGCGCGTTGCCGTCCGGCATGTTCTCGACGACGCCGATGGCGCCGACCGCGTTGACCTTCGCCTTGCGCGCGGCGAGCGCATGCATCAGGCCGACAACGCAGGCCGCACCGGCCATGTCGCCTTTCATGTCCTCCATGCCGCCCGCGGGCTTGATCGAAATGCCGCCGGTGTCGAAGCAGACGCCCTTGCCGATGAACGCCACCGGGGCATCGCCCTTTCGGCCGCCGTTCCAGCGCATGATGACGACACGGCTGTCATGCGCCGAGCCCTGGCCGACGCCGAGCAGCGAATGCATGCCGAGCTTCTTCATGGCCGGCACGTCGAGCACTTCGACCGCGACGCCGACCTTCTTCAGCGCGGTGGCCCGGCGCGCGAACTCCGCGGGATAGAGCACGTTCGCCGGCTCGTTGATCAGATCGCGAGCCATGACCACGCCATCGGCCACCGCCTCCCGCGACGCCCAAGCCTTCTGCACCGCAGCCACGTTAGCGACCGCGATCTTGAGTCGCAGCTTGGCCGGCGGCTCCTCGTCTTCCTTGCGTCTGGTCTTGTAGCGGTCGAAGACATAGGCGCGCAGTTGGGCACCGAGGGTGACCTCGGCCACCTGATCGGGCTTGAGCGGACCGCCTGCAAGCTCGGCGAAAATCGTCGCCTCACCGGCCGGCGATGAAGCCTTGCCGCGGGCCGCACCGCCGAGCTTGACGAAATCCTGAGCCTTGAGCTTGGCCGCCTTCCCGGCCCCGAGGACGACCAGGCGCGTCAGCCGCAGTCCCGCCGGCGCGAGGATGTCGAGCACGCCGCCGCTCTTGCCGGTGAATCGCTCGGCTGCCGCGGCGCGTTCGATCAGGTCGCCGGCCGGGGCAAGCGCCCGGCGAGTGGCTGGACCGAACTTCAACCCTTCTTCGCAGAACACAACAAGAACGCCCCGCAAAGGGGCCGTAAACGGGGCAAATGTGGGCTTGCGATCCTCTGA
>JAFKKQ010000453.1 GCA_017304505.1 Hyphomicrobiales bacterium
GAAGTCTTTCGCCTCGTCCCAAGAGACCCGGTTGATCGGCAGCACCACATGCAATCCCCTGCCGCCGGTGGTCTTGACGAAGCTGTCAAGCTCGAGATCAAGCAAACGCTGCCGGACATCGCGCGCGGCGGCGATCACGGCGCTCCACTCGACGCCGGGGCCGGGATCAAGGTCGAACACCAGGCGGTCGGCCTCTTCCAGATGCTCGACGGTGGAGCCGCGGACGTGGATTTCCAGAACACCGGATTGCGCCAGGGCAACCAGTCCTTCGACGCTGTCGATCGCGATCGAGGTGTCACCATCGTCGGCCACGGCGCGCAGATGGGTGGTGTCGATGCCGGCGGATGCGTGCTTCTGGAAAAAGCACTCACCGGTCGTACCGTCGGGGCAGCGCACCAGAGCCAATACGCGGCCGCTCACGTGCGGACGCATCCAGTCCCAGACCTTGGTGTAATAGTCGGCCAGCATCGTCTTGGTGACGCCGGCATCCTCCCAATAGACCCGGTCGGGATGGGTCAATGTCACGCCGGCGATAGCAACGGGCTGCGCTTGGCGTGGCTTGGTTGCGCTGGACGCTGCAATGGGTTTGGCCGCGCTGGATCGGGTTGCGCGGGATTTGGCCGTGCCGGTGTTGACCGGTGCCTTCTGCCGCAGGGCGGCTTGCCTCCTTCCGGTTGTCTCGGGCATGTGACTGACCTCCCGCACCACCTGTCTTGCCGGTTTATCCTCGCGCAGACCCTGCAACGATCCCTGACGGATACGCCCGCCAGTGGTCCAGCCGCGGAAGTCGACTTCGACCACGAGGCGCGGCTCGAGCCATCGCACGCCGCGTCGCCGTTCCTCCGCCGGGATTTCGGCAAGCGGCGCGGTCGGCCGGGCGACCGCTTTGAAGCGGCGTTCAAGCTCCTGCTCTTGCGCGTGGCCCCAACCGGTGCCGATCCGTCCGGCGTAACGCAGAACGTCGTTGTCGTAATAGCCCAGAAGGATGGACCGGATCAGTCGCCCCTGCTTGTCCGACGGCTCGTAGCCGATGACGATGAACTCCTGATTGCTGGCGCATTTGATCTTGAGCCAGTCGCCGCCGCGACCGGAGCAATAGAGAGCGCCGGAGCGTTTGGAGACGATGCCTTCCAGTTGCATGGCACAGGCGTGCTTGAGCATCGTCGCGCCGCTTTCAGCGAGGTGTTCGCTGAGCTTGATGATGCTGTCCTTGGGCAGGCGTCGCAGAAGCGCCTGTAACGCCTGCTTGCGCTCGGTCAGCGGCCTTCCTGTCAGGTCGTGTCCGTCGAGGTGAAGAAGGTCGAACACGTAATAAACCATGCGGTCCTGGCGGCCGGTCTTGAGGTCGTCCTGCAATGCCGAGAAATCCGAAACACCCTGCGCGTTGGCGGATACGATCTCACCATCGAGAATTGCGTCATGTTCGGTCAGCGCGCGGCACGCCGCTTCGACGGCTGGGAATTTTCCGGTCCAGTCGAGACCGGTGCGCGTCTTCAGCGTGATGCTGCTCCTGCTGATCCGGGCTTGGATGCGATAGCCGTCGAATTTGATCTCGTGCACCCAACCGTCGCCTTTGGGCGCGACGCTGCTCAGCGTCGCAAGGCAAGGCTTAATAAAGCCTGGCAGCGGTGACCGGCGCGCGTGACCATTGGTGCCGGATTTGCCAGCCTTGTCCTTCGTCGCGGCCGATGGCCGATGTGAGCGACCCTGGCGCCGGCTGCGCACCGCGTGAGGGGCCGGTTTTGCCTGCACCTTTGGCTGCGTGCGCGATGGTTTGTTGGAGTGCCAGACCTTTTTCGTGTTGGCCGCGATTTCGTTCATCGTCCGGCCGGTGGCAGCGGAGTCCGGCATCTCCGCGAGGATGTCCGGGTCGCGTTTCGAGCGCGCCAACTCGTCGGTTGCCTTGATGAGCAGCCACGGTTCCTGCCGTTCGCCCGGACGTTTCTGCATCAGCACGAGGTGCCAGTGGCCCCTCAGCTTCTCA
>JAFKKQ010000454.1 GCA_017304505.1 Hyphomicrobiales bacterium
CATCCGCGCCATGCCCAACAGGGTTAAAACCTTCGCCTTCAGCTCTTGGCTCTACCGCCAGCGCAACGCCGTTGAACGCTTCTTCAACAAACTCAAACACTTCAGGGCGGTCGCAACACGATACGACAAGCGCGACGACAACTTCCTCGCCTCAGTCCAACTCGCTTCAATCCGCATCTGGCTGCGAAATTATGAGTCGGTCACCTAGACCTCGACTCGGATCACATGCGTTCTGACGATCGCGATATCGTCATTCGATCCATCGAGATTGAGATGTTCCCGGACGGCTTTGACCACCCGCGTCTCGATCTCGACGGCCGGTGCCCTCGAGACCGATCCGGCATTCGCTGGGCGCCTATCGAGCAGGGCAGATGACAGGTAGTACCGGTCCTTGATGCTGCGCTTGCGGGCGTGAGGCGACAATCTTGTCGTGGATGCACTCGACCCGGTAGATGCAGTCGCCATCAAATTTCTCGGACGTGAGCTTCATCTCTCCAGGCGCTTGCGCACCACGGCTCAATGTGTGCTGAGCCAGATGTGCTGCGGTGTCGCGCTTCACAATGCCCAGCGGGTGCTGTTAGGTTAGGTGGTAATTCTGGGCAACGCTCTCCACCGGCTTGGATGTACGATCTGGGGCAAGTATAGGGAGGATTAAGACAGATGATGAAGCTAATTCCGATCGCGGCGATCGCCAGCGCCGTTATGTTCGCAGGCGGGGCGTACGCCCAGCCGCTGGGTATCGCCACCTCCAATCCAGGCTCCCTGTACCACAATATCGGCACTGCCGTTGCCAAGGCGGCCAACGAGCATGGCCTCAACGTCACCATCCAACCGGCAACCAGTCCCAATCAATATTTGCCGGCGGTCGGCGCTGGCCAGTTCGAGTTTGGCGTCGCCAATCTGCAGGAATTCAACTACGCGCTCGAAGGCAAGGCCTGGTTCAAGGGCCATGCAAGCCCCGATCTTCGAGTGGTGGCGCTGCTCTACCCGCTCACCGAGGCGATCTTCGTGCGTAAGGATTCGTCGATCAAGACTGTCGGTGATCTCAAGGGTAAACGTATGACTGGCGGCTTCACCGCCCAGAACACGATCCTGCCGCAACTCGACGCCATCTATGCCACGGCCGGCCTGACCCGCGATGACGTCGTCAAGGTTCAGGTGCCGAGCGTTGTCGCCGGTGCCAGCGCCTTCATGGCAGGGCAGACCGACGGCTTCATCTTCGCCCAGGGTGCCGGCAAGGTGCGCGAAGCCGACGCCGCAGTGGGCGGCATCCGTGCTTTGCCGATCCCCAACACGCCTGAGAGCGTCGCTGCGATCAAGAAGTACTGGCCGTCGGGCTTCCTCGTCCATCGGACGCCGAGCCAAGCCAATCCCGGCGTACTCGAGCCCGGATGGTTTATCGCTTATCCAATGATGGTGTTCACCAATAAGAATGTATCTGACGCTACGGTCGAGAAGATGACGAAAATCATTTACGAGAGTCAGAAGGAGATGGGGCAGGTATTCGCTCCGATGAAGGGGTTCGATCCCAAGCGGGACATGGTGGGCGATACCGCGCCCGGGCAATATCATCCGGGGGCAATAAAGTTCTACAAGGAATCCGGAATGTGGAAAGGCCACCAGTGATCGCGCCCTGCCGCTGCACGCGGCCATGACCATGGCAGTCGATGAAACCGCGTCCCCACGGGAGGATACGCCCGGGGGGATGCCGGCTACCGTCCTCGCCATTGTGCTCACCGTGGGCGCAGCGGCATGGGCTCTCGAGATCCAGCGCTATCTGTCGTGGTCGCTCTATCCGCAGCAGTTCTTCGCCGCGGCGGTGGGGCTGGCACTGCCGATGGCTTTTCTGATCCTGCCCGCCAAACGCGGCACGCCGCGCGGCGCGGTGCCGTGGTACGACCTCGTCGCGGCCCTGGCCGGCTTGCTCGCCTGCGGCTGGATCGCGGTGCGCTACCCGGACCTCGTTAATACGATCTTCTATC
>JAFKKQ010000128.1 GCA_017304505.1 Hyphomicrobiales bacterium
GCGCGCCGCCGCGGCGCGGCGTTCGTGCCGTCGCGACGGATCGTGCTGGGCGCGATCGCGATCGGATTGTTGTCGATTGCGGGGTGCGCCGCCGGTGGCCATCCCTGGAGCGTGACGTTCGGCCTGACGGTCTGGGGCGCCAAGCTTGCGACATTCGCGGGCTTCGATCTCAGCGGCGCGGAGTTCTGGCAATGGGCCGGCCCAAAGCGGGCATTGGGCGATTCCATCCTCAGCGACACGTCGAGCTTGACCGACCTGGGCATGATCTTCGGCGCGATGGCGGCCGCCGCGGCCTCCGCGCCGTTCGCGCGCCGTCCCTGGCCGCCGCTCGGCTCGCTCACCGCCGCCGCGCTTGGCGGCCTGCTGATGGGCTGGGGCGCACGCTTGGGCTTTGGCTGCAACATCGGCGCCTTCGTCGGCGGCATCGCGTCGGGCTCGCTGCACGGCTGGGTGTGGTTTGCGGCCGCGCTGCCCGGCTGCTGGATCGGCATCGCCTTGCGGCCGCTGTTCGGCCTGTCGCGCGAGTGACCGCCATGCGCGCTGTTTATGCCGTCGTCTTCCTGATCGCCTTTGCCGCGCTGCTCGCGGACCACCTGACGTCGCCGTCGAGCGGCCGCCCGGTCTCGCCGGAGGATTTCGCCGGCGCCTGCGCGCCGTGCGGCGCGCCATGCCCGTCGGTGCGGAAAAAATAGCGCTGCTTATGACTGCCGCGACACCAGCGCATCGACCTCGCGCCGCGTCGGCGCGCCAGCGCTGCCGCCGAAGCGCGTGCATTTGAGCGCCGCCGCGGCCGACCCGAAATGCATCGCCGACACCGCGTCGCGGCCTTCGGCCAGCGCCAGGGCAATGCCGGCGTGAAACACGTCGCCGGCCGCGAGCGTATCGACGGCGTTCACCTTGAACACCGGCATGGTGCGCACGGTGCCGCGCTCCATGTAGCGCACCGGCGCGGCGCCGTCGCTGACGGCGAGGAAGGCGTTGGTCTGCAGCGCCATGTGCATCAGGCCCTCGCCGAGATCGTCATGCCCCGTGGTGGCGCGCAGGCACTCGGCCGAGAAGACGATGTGCGTCGGCGCCAGGAACAGCGGATCGTCCGCGACGGTCGGCCGGTCGGCGTCGAGCACCACCGGAATGCCGCGCCGCCGCGCCGCCTCGCAGATCGGCCGCACGAAATTCGGGAACCGGTTGTCGGCGAGCAGCAAGGCGATGTTCTCGACCAGCCGGTCGGGGTCCGATGCCCGCGCCGTTTCGATCCGCTTGTCGCGATAGGTGACGATCATCCGCTCGCCCGAGGCGTCGACCATGATGCCGGACACCGGCGCGCCGGCGCCGGCGACGCGCACCACGCCGATGGTGCCGATGCCCTCGCGCGTCATCTGGTCGATGAGCTGGTTGCTGGCATGGTCGCCGGGATGGCCGAGCGGCCCGGCATAGAACGCGCGCCCGCCGAGGCGGGCCACCGCGATGGCGGCATTGACCGCGCAGCCGCCGGGCACAACGGTGAACTCGTTGGTCATGCACTTGCCGCCGGGCGGCGGAAACTCCGCCACGCGGAACACGATATCCTGCACGGCGATGCCGGCACAGAGGATCGCGGGCGCGCTAGAGCTAGAGGATGGCATCGTCGCTCTCCACCCATTCGCGAATGATGTGGTGGGCGATGGCGACCGGCGGCGGCGTGGTGAGATTGTCGGGATGTCGCCGCATCAGCATGGCCGCGCATTCGTCCTTGGTGAACCAGCGCAGGTCCACCAGCTCGTTGTTGTCCATCGTCAGGTTGTCGTTGAGCGCCTCGGCATAGCAGCCGATCATCAGCGACATCGGGAACGGCCACGGCTGCGAGTGCAGATACTTGATCCGCCCGCAGCGCACGCCGGCTTCTTCCAGCGTCTCGCGGCGCACCGCATCCTCGATGGCTTCGCCCGGCTCCACGAAGCCCGCGAGGCACGACCACATCGTGGCGGCGAACCGGCCGGAGCGGCCGAGCAATCCGCGGTCGCCGCGCACCGCCAGCATGATGACCACCGGATCGGTGCGGGGAAAGTGCTCGACCTTGCACGACGGGCAGATGCGTTTCCATCCCGCATCGACCACCTTGGTCGGCGTGCCGCAATTGGAGCAGAAGCGATGCCGGGCATGCCAGTGCAGGATCGCCTTGGCCTCGGCGAGCGGCGGCAGATGCCCGGCCTCGACCAGCCCCTGCACCGCAATCGAGCGCAGGTCGGTCACGAACAGGTCGTCGCGCGCCTTCAGCGCCTCCGCGCTCGAAGGCGTGATGCCGATGCCGAAGCGCGCGGCCCCGTCGTGCAGCCCGAGAAACGCCGTCTCCACCGCGGGCGCGAGCGCACGCGCCTCGTCGGGCGTGAAGGCTGGATCGTGCAGGCCGCCGCTCTTCTTGAGGACGATCGTTTCGCCGCCGATGACGTAGGCGCGCGCCGAGGCGTCGTTCATCCGCGCGGCGAGCCAGGATGCGTCGAGCCGCCGTTCGGCGGCGCGGTCGATCCGGCTCTGGGTGTAGCCCAGCGGTGGTTTGGGGCCGAGGTCGGGGCGAGACAGCATGCGCCGGGACATTGAAGCGGCGAGGGTCGCGCGGTCAAGCCGCGGCGCCGCGTTGCGCCGGTGGCGCTATGCCGGGTCTTTGGCCAGCGCCCGATCGGCGGCTTCGAGCACCCGGCCGGCGGGCAGTTCGTCCAGGCATGCGCTCGGGCTGTCGACATGGCGCTCGCAGCCTTCGAGTCCGCACGGCATGCACGGCAGCGGGTTCTGCACCACCCAGACGTTGCCACGGTTCTGGATGGTTCCGCTGGCCTGCCAGGGCTCCTCCAGGCCGCCGGCCGGCCACGGACCCCATTCGCGCGGGTCGGTCGCTCCGAACAGGGCCACCGTCGGACACCCGGTGGCGGCGGCCAGATGACTGACCGAGGTATCCGGCCCGATATAAACTTGCGCGCCTTTAAGAAGCGCAACGTTTTGCGGCCAGGTGAGCTGATGGATCGGCACCGCGCCTTGCCACACTTCGTCAAGGTAGCGCCGTTCGTTCGGGTCGGGTCCGCTGATGGCAATGACGGCAAGACCGCGCTGCTTGAGACCGGCCGCCAGCGCCCGCCAGCCGTCGCGCGTCCATTGCTTGTAGCGATACATCGGCGCGGCGTGGACGACGGCATAGTCCACGCCCGACTTCAGCGATTCGATGGGGCTGCTTACGGGGCAGACCACCTCCGGAACGCGCGGAACGCCGAGCACGTCGGCGAGACGAAGCATCTGCTCGACACGATGGATGCCGGTTGTCGCCGGGATGCTGCGGCGGAGCAAGGCGCGTTTGATGGCGCGGCCGAGCGCGGGTCCGTCCTCGGCAAACAATCCGGCATGCGTGCGCCCGGCGAGCAGCGCGAAGACCGTCGGACGGTCGCCGCTCTGCGTGGATACCGCGAGGTCGTAGCGTTTGAACAGCCGGCCGACGAGTGCGGTGGTTTCGGCCGGGGTCGGTCGCGCCGGCATGGCAATGACGGTGCTGATGTCCGGGTTGCCTTCGAGGATGCCCGCGGTGCCCGAGAACACCAGGACATCGATTGCGGCATCGGGCCATGCACGGCGCAGGCTGCGGATCAGCGGCGTGGTCAGCAGCACGTCGCCGATCCGGCGCAGCGTCACCACGAGGATGCGCGGCTTCGGCCCGAGCGCAAGCGGTGTCCTGACTCCCGCGCTCATCTCGTCTTCGGCGTCAGCCGCAGGCGCAACGTTTCGATCAACGTGACCAGCGCGTCGGGTTCGTATTCCCGCGGCGGCACGGCATTCCACACCGGCTTCGGCCAGGCCGCGTCGCTGCGGAAGCGCGCGATGACGTGGACGTGGAGTTGCGCCACCACGTTGCCGATGGCGGCCATGTTGATCTTGTCGCAGCCGGTGAGTGTCTTGAGCGCGCGCGAGGCGTGGGCGATCTCGCCCATCAGTTGAGTCTGTTCGGCGCTGTCGAGGTCGGTCGTTTCGACTGTGCCCGGCCGTCGCGGCACCAGCAGGAGCCAGGGATAGTTCGCGTCCCGGCTGAGCAGCACGCGGCAAAGCGGCAGATCGCCGACAGCGACGGTGTCGCGCTCCAGCACCGGGTCAAGCGTCCAAGCGGCGGATTCGGAGGGGGCAGGCATGGCCGCGATCTATACCACGGCGGCAGATTCCGCAGCCCGGCGTCCGGTGCTTGTCTCAGTCGCTTGCTTTGACGGCTGGGACAGACGATATAGGGGCCGGGAGGTTGGCGGTGGACGAGCCACTCGCCAACCGGGTCAGGTCCGGAAGGAAGCAGCCCTAACGAGCACGGATCGGGTCGCTCGTCAGCCTCCCACTGAATTCACAGCCTCTTGTCTTGCGCGGGCCCGGCCGGCGCATGGATGCGGCGCTTCAGTCGACAACAGCGTAGGATGGACCGCCGCCGGGCTTTCGGATTCCGGCGACTGCGACGGAGCCGCTTGGATAAAGCCGTTTGGGCAGGGCCGCTGGCAGACGATGAACGACACCACCGGGCGAGATACGGCCGATCAACCTGGCTCCGAGCAGGGCGGCTTGGCGTTGGGGGAGGCGCGGGACGGCGCGCCGGCCGCGTCCTATCGCGTGCTGGCGCGCAAGTACCGTCCCGCGACCTTTGACGACCTGATCGGCCAGGAGGCGATGGTGCGCACCGTCTCGAATGCGTTCGAGACGGGCCGCATTCCGCAGGCGTGGATCCTCACCGGCGTGCGCGGTGTCGGCAAGACCACCACCGCGCGGATTCTCGCGCGCGCGCTCAATTACGAACTGCCGGACGGCTCGGTCACTGGCCCCACCATCAAGATGCCGGTGCTCGGCGTGCATTGCCAGGCGATCATGGAAAGCCGCCACCTCGACGTGATCGAGATGGACGCGGCTTCGCACAACGGCGTCGACGACGTGCGCCAGATCAATGACGCGATCCGCTACGCGCCGGTGAACGCCCGCACCAAGGTCTATATTCTCGACGAGGTGCACATGCTCTCCGGCGCGGCGTTCAACGCGCTGCTCAAGACGCTGGAGGAGCCGCCGCCGCACGCCAAGTTCATTTTCGCCACCACCGAAATCCGCAAGGTGCCCGTCACGGTGCTGTCGCGCTGCCAGCGCTTCGATCTGCGCCGCGTCGATGCCGCGACGTTGGTGAAGCATCTCGGCGGCATCGCGGAAAAGGAGCATGTCGGCGTCGAGACCGAGGCCCTGGCGCTGATCGCGCGGGCCGCCGAGGGCTCGGTGCGCGACGCGCTGTCGCTGCTCGATCAGGCCATCGCCCATGCAGCGGGCGAGGTGCAGGCGCAGGACGTGCGCAACATGCTGGGCCTTGCCGACCGCGCCCGCGTCATCGACCTGTTCGAGGCGCTGATGAAGGGCGACGTGGCGGCCGCGCTCAACGAATTGCGCGAGCAATACGACATCGGCGCCGATCCGTCCGTCGTGCTCGCCGATCTCGCCGAGTTCACGCATTTCGTCACCCGCATCAAAGTCGTGCCCGCGGTGGCCGAGGACATTTCGCTGGGTGAGGCCGAGCGCACGCGCGGCCGCGCCTTCGCCGCGGTGCTGTCGATGCGCGTGCTCTCGCGCGCCTGGCAGATGCTGCTCAAGGGCACGGCCGAGGTGCAGGCCGCGGCGAAGCCGCTGGCCGCCGCTGAGATGGTGCTGGTGCGGATCGCCTACGCCGCTGATTTGCCGACGCCTGACGAGGCGATCCGCGCGCTCGACGGCAACGGAGGGTCGAGGCCGCAAGGCAACGGCAATGGCGGCAACGGCAATGGCGGCAACGGCGCGGGTGTCGGCGGCGCGTCCGCAACGGCTTCATCCGCAACGCCGCGCTACGAGGCGCCGCGCGGCGCCCCGCGTGCCATGACATCGGCAGCCATCCAGCCTGCGATGCAGTCTGCCATTCAGCCTCGTGCGCGACTGGTTGCGGAGCCGGCGCCGCAAGCCGCCGTGCGGTCCTCCGCCGTGCCGACGCTGGCGATCAACAGCTTCGCCGAGCTTGTCGCGCTGGCGGCCGAGAAGCGCGACATCCAGACCAAGCTGTCGCTGGAGCGCGACGTGCGGTTGGTGCGTTGCGAGGACGGCAAGCTCGAGATTGCCCTGGAGCCGGGCGCGACCAGGACTTTGGTCAACTACCTGTTTCGTAAGCTGCAGGAATGGACCCGGCGGCCGTGTGTGGTGGTAGTGTCCCGCGAGCCGGGCCAGCCGACGTTGAAGTCGGTGGCGGAGGTCCGCAAGGCCGAGTTCGAGGTCGGCGTGCGCGCCGATCCGCTGGTCAAGGCGGTGCTGGAACGCTTTCCGGGCGCGGAGATTGTCCGCGTGCAAGGACATGGTGACCAGGGACCCGGTGACCAGGGGCATGGTGATCAAGGATACGACGATGCGGCGCCGGAACCGCAGTCGGCGGACGAGGATTTTCCGCCGTCCGACGAGGACGGGTTCGGCGACAACTGGGAACGGGATGACTAGCAGGACAAGGGAATGGCCGATTTTCTGGGCATGATGAAGCAGGCGGCGCAACTTCAGTCGAAGATGAAGGAGTTGCAGGACGAACTGGACCGCACCGAGGTCGAAGGCGCGGCCGGCGGCGGTCTGGTCACCGTGACGCTGAGCGCCAAGGGCGACCTCAAGGGGGTCAAGCTCGACGATTCGCTGATGAAGCCCGGCGAGACTGAAATCCTCGAAGACCTGCTGGTCGCCGCCCACGCCGACGCGCGCCGCAAGGCGGAAGAGGTGATGCAGGACAAGATGAAGAACCTGACCGGCGGCCTGCCGTTGCCACCGGGGATGAAATTGTTTTGACGATGCGCGCGGCGAATTGACGTTCGTCAGCGGTTTCCTTCAACACCATGCCCAAATCCACCGCCGGACCCGAGATCGAGCGTTTGATCCAGTTGCTGGCGCGCCTGCCGGGCCTTGGCCCGCGCTCGGCGCGCCGCGCGGCGCTGCATCTCATCAAGAAGCGCGAGCCGCTGATGGCGCCGCTCGCGGCGGCGCTGCAGACCGCGATCGAGAAGATCGAGGTGTGCCGCACCTGCGGCAACATCGACACGCAGAATCCGTGCACGGTCTGTGCCGACCCACGGCGCGATCCGTCGGTGATCGTGGTGGTGGCCGATGTCGCCGACCTGTGGGCGCTGGAGCGCGCCGAGGTCCTGAACGCGCGCTATCATGTGCTGGGCGGCACGCTGTCGCCGCTCGATGGCGTCGGCCCGCAAGACCTCACCATCGACGCGCTGGTGTCGCGTGCGCACGATCCGGCGGTGAAGGAGATCATCGTCGCGCTTAACGCCACGGTGGATGGGCAAACCACGGCGCACTACATCACCGACCTCCTGCACGATGCCAATGTGGCGGTGACGCGACTGGCGCATGGCGTTCCGGTCGGCGGCGAGTTGGATTATCTCGACGAGGGAACTCTGTCGGCGGCCGTGCGCAGCCGCACGCCGCTCTGACGTGCGACGATAAGCGCCGCGAATTGCCGCAAACCTACGATCGACTTCCTAGTGGGGCCGAAATTCGGCCAAGATCGTGTTCGACCAACGCGACGGGGGCCACCGCATTGGAGAATGCGCATGCTGTCCACGGGCACGACATTGCTCATGGCCTCGCTCGCCGCCAGCGCCGTTGCGCTTGATGCGCCCGATCTGCCACGCTCGGCCATCGAAGCCGGGCTGAAGAAAGCCCAATGCACCATTGCGCCGAACGAAGCCAGGATCGTCGGCAGCGAATGGCTCGGCCACCGCTTGCGAATCGTCGAAGTGTCGTGCGGACGCATGGGAAAGGACACCGGCAGCATCCTGTTCGCGGTTCCCACCGATGGCACCGGTTCTCCGCAGCTCATCATGACCGAGCACTGGAACGGCTGGCGCGTCGAGCCCGGCTACAAGGTTGCTTCGCCGGGCTACGACCGCAAGACGCGCACGCTCGGCTCGGTTCGCGAAGCACGCGCCGCCGGCGACTGCGGCACCATCAAGGAATGGAAGTGGACCGGCTGGTTCTTCCAGTTGATCCAGGTCGCGGACAAGACGGTTTGCGATGGCGAGCCGTTCGGCTGGGACAACAGCCGGAAGTGGCAGGTTTTTCCGGGCCGCGAAACCATGCTGCCGGATGATCACACGTTGGTGCGTTAAGCGTATCTTGCAGTCAGGTCGAATTATGCCCCGCTCATTCCCGCGCAAGCGGGATTCCAAGGCCACTTTGAAACACCAACTATTTTAATCCTGGGTCCGCGCTTTGGCGGGGACGGGCGGACGACGACCTAAAGCCCGCCTCTGGCACTCAAACCTTCTTCGCCGGGGCGAGCGTGTCGAAATGCCCGCGCGCCTGCAGCCACGCCAGCACCAGGAGGCCGGGAATGCCGGCCAGCGCGCAGATCGCGAAGAACCACGGCCAACCCGTCGCCGACGCCAGATAGCCGGCGCCCGCCGACAGGTAAGTGCGGCCGACGGCGGCGAGTGCGGTGAGCAGCGCGTATTGCGTGGCCGTGTGCAGCGGATTGCGGCACAGCGATGAGATGTAGGCGACGAAGACCACGGTGCCGACCGAGCTGGTGAAGTTCTCGACCGTGATCGCGAAGGTGAGCCAGGCGAGGTCGTGGCCGACCAAAGCCTGCCAAGAGAAGGCGAGGTTGGCGAGCGCCTGCAGCACGCCGCTGATCCACAAGCTGACCGGCAGCGAGCAGGTCTTGGCCAGGAAGCCGCCGGCGAAGCCACCGGCCAAGGTCGCGATGAAGCCGATGCCCTTGATGATGGTGGCGTATTCGTTGCGCGTGAAGCCGAGGTCGACCGCGAACGGCCCTGTCATCACGCCGGCCAGCGCGTCGGTCAGCTTGAACAGCACCACGAACACCATCACGACGATCGCGACCTGTAACCCTTCGCGCAGGAAGAAATCGGTGAACGCGCCCGTCACCGTGGTCGCCAGCCGCTGCAGCGGCGCCTCGCGGCTGTGCGTGGCGTTCGCCGCTGTCGATTTCTCCGGCTCGGTCGCGAGCAGCGTGGTGACGATGCCGATGAGGCCGAGCGCCGCCATCGTCATGTAGCCCGCGCTCCACGCCGCGTTCTTGCCGAAGCCGTAGGCCTGGAAGCCGCTGACGATGAAGAACAGCCCGGCGCTCGACACCAGCATGGCCACCCGGTAGCCGGCGACATAGGACGCCATGCCGGCGGCCTGCTCGTTCTCCTCAAGGCTTTCGACGCGGAACGCGTCGATCACGATGTCCTGCGTCGCCGAGGCGGTGGCGACAACCAGTGCGCCGAGGGCCATCAAGCCGGGAGCCGTGATCGGGTCGGTTGAGCCGAGAAAGATAATCGCCGCGATCAGCGCGAGCTGCGTCAGCATCAGCCAACCGCGGCGGCGGCCGAGGAGGCGCGCCAACACCGGTACGTCGAGCGCGTCGGTCAGCGGCGCCCACAGGAACTTGAGTGTGTAGGGGGTGGCGACCAGCGCGAACAGGCCGATCGTCTTCAGGTTGACGCCGATCTCCGCCATCCAGAACAGCAGCGTCGAGCCCGACAGGGCCAGCGGCAGCCCCGACGAGAAGCCGAGGAACATCACGATCAGGACGCGCGGCTTCAGATAAACGGAGAATGCCTCGCGCCAGCCGGGCCTGACGGATCCGGGTTTGACGGGTGCGGGGTCGGCGGTGGTGTCGATGCCGTGATTCGCCACGGCTGGGTTTTAGCGCACTTTCGTTTCGGCCGCCTTGGCGAATGCAGCCGGCTCGACGCTCATTACGCTCATTCCGCGGCTTCGATCTTGCGCGCCGGCGCGCCGATCGTATCGGCCGCGGGCGCTTCCGGGCCGTCGAAATCCAGTTCCTCGATGCGGCCGGCGCGCCGCTCGATCCGCCCGGCCGAGGTCAGGATGGTGTTGAGGTCCTCGCTCGCCTGTCCGAAATGCGTCTGCAGCTTGCGCACGCGCTCGCCGAGCAGCCGCACGTCTTTCATCATGGCGCCGACCTCGGTGCGGATCGTGTCGGCCGCCTCGCGCATCCGCGAATCCTTTTGAATTTGCTGAATCACCTGGATCGCCAGCATGAGAAGCGTCGGCGACACCATCATCACCTGCGCGCGGTAAGCCTTCTGCACCACGTCGTCGAAGCTGTCGTGCAATTCGGCATAGACCGATTCCGACGGCACGAACATCAGCGCCACGTCCTGCGTCTCGCCGGGGCAGAGGTATTTCCCGGCGATGTCGTTGACGTGCTTCATCACGTCCTGCCGCACGCGGGCCGCGGCGAACTTGCGCTCGTCCTCCGTTCTTCCGTCGCGAAAAGCGGTCACCGCCTCGAGCGGGAACTTGGCGTCGATCACCAGCGGCCGCTGGTCGGGCAGCAGCACGACACAATCCGGCCGCTTGCCGTTCTTCAGCGTGTGCTGGAATTCGTAGGATCCCTTCGGCAGCCCGTCCTGGATGATCGCTTCCATGCGGCCCTGGCCGAAGGCGCCGCGGGTCTGCTTGTTCGACAGAACGTCGCGCAGCGATGTCACCTGCGAGGCCAGCTCGGTCAGGTTCTTCTGCGCGTGGTCGATGACGGCGAGCCGCTCGTTCAGTTTTTGCAGGTTCTCGGCGGTGTGCCGGGTCGCGGTCTGCATCGAGGTACCGAGATGCTGGGTTACGGCATCCAGCCGGTCGTTGACCGTGGCCTGAAGCTGGCTCTGCGCCCGCGCCAGCAACTCGCCCATCTGCTGCACGCGGGCGGCCAGTTCGACGGTTCGCATGTCGGCCAGTTCGGCCGCCCGCGCGAAAGATGACCGCCGCGACCGGGCGATCAGGACGGCAAGGCCCGCGAGGATCAGGCCGGCGAGCACGCCGGCAACCAAGCCGTTGACCAGCCCCGGTTTTGACGCGAGGGCGAGCAGGGCGCTTTCCATCGGGGCACTCTTTACTGCGATTCGCCCAAGGTCGGTTGTTGGGCCGTTTACTAGAACAAATAGAGAACATATTGACCGGACGATGTCCAGCCCTTAAATCGCGGCCAAAGGTTGGGACGATATGGCGCTGCGGGACATTCTGATTTTGCCGGACAAGGGGCTGCGGGCGGTGGCGAAGCCGGTGGCCAAGATCGACGCGGCCACGCGCAAGCTGGTCGAGGACATGTTCGAGACCATGTACGACGCGCCCGGCATCGGGCTCGCCGCCACCCAGGTGGGCGAGACCAAGCGCGTGGTGACGATGGACCTCGCCAAGAAGGACGAGCCGAAACAGCCGCGGGTGTTCATCAACCCGGAGTTGTTGTGGCGATCCGACGAGAGGAACGTCCACGAGGAGGGCTGCCTGTCGATCCCGGAGTTCTACGAGGAGGTCGAGCGGCCGGCGCTGGTCAAGGTCCGCTATCTCGACCTCGACGGCAACGAACACGAGATCGAGGCCGACGGTCTGCTGGCGACCTGCATCCAGCACGAGATCGACCACCTCAACGGCGTGCTGTTCATCGACCACATCTCCAAGCTCAAGCGCGACCGCGTCATCAAGAAATTCGCCAAGGTGGCCAAACAAACAGGCAAGCAGGCGACCAAGCGCGCGGCGGAGTGAGCGCCCGCGCCGCCGGAGGACCAGCGCATGGTTTCGATTTCGTTCGGCGGCCGCGGCTGACATGCCCCTTCGTCTCGTCTTCATGGGCACGCCGGACTTCGCGGTGCCGACGCTGCTGTCGCTCGTCGGCCAGGGCTGCGAGATTGCGGCGGTGTATACTCGCGCGGCGAAACCCGGCGGACGGCGCGGGCTTGAACTCGTCCCCTCTCCGGTCGAACGCGAGGCGCGCAAGCTCGGCCTTCCGGTGTTGACGCCGGCCTCGCTCAAAAGCCCGGAAGCACAGGCCACGTTCGCCGCGCACGGTGCCGATGCCGCCGTTGTCGTCGCCTATGGCCTGATCCTGCCGAAGCCCGTGCTCGACGCGCCGCCGCTCGGCTGCTTCAACCTGCACGCCTCGCTGCTGCCGCGCTGGCGCGGGGCCGCGCCGATCAACCGGGCCGTCATGGCGGGCGACGCCGAGAGCGGCGTCACCGTGATGAAGATGGACGAGGGCCTCGACACCGGCGCGATGGCAATGATCGAGCGCGTGGCGATCGGCAAGGACGCGACCGCTGGCGAGTTGCACGATCAATTGTCGCGGCTGGGCGCCGACCTGATGGCGCGCGCGATGTCGGCGGTGGAGCGCGGCACGCTACAATTCACGCCGCAGCCGGCCGAGGGCGTGACCTACGCCGCCAAGATCGACAAGGCCGAGACGCGGATCGATTGGACGAAGCCGTGGCAGGACGTGCACAACCACATCCGCGGGCTGTCGCC
>JAFKKQ010000455.1 GCA_017304505.1 Hyphomicrobiales bacterium
CAGGATCTGCGACACGATCTCGTCCGGCTCCGGGGCGACCGAGACGGTGATGGGGTTTTCATCCGGCCCAGGCTCCTCGAGGGTCTCGAACTGGCTGTGCAGCAGGCTTTCCGGCATGAAGTGCCCGTGACGATGGACCATTCGCCGCCCGATCAGATTTTCCCCGCCCTTGAGGTAGACCAGGCGAACATCGGCGCGGTCGCCGATCAGGATATCGCGGTAGCGGCGCTTCAACGCCGAGCAGGCGATGACGCCGCGCCCACCCGCGCGGCGCGTCTTGTCGATCCAGACGGCAATGGCATCGAGCCAGGGCCAGCGATCCTCGTCGGTCAGCGGGATGCCGCGTTTCATCTTGTCGACGTTGGAGGCCGGATGAAAACGGTCGCCGTCCTCGAACGGCCACTGCAGGCACTGCGCTAGGCGTTCGCCGATGGTCGACTTTCCCGAACCTGAAACGCCCATGACGATCAATATCGCAGGGGCGGGACCTGAACCCGGCCCTGGACTGGTTGGCGTCGGAGGGGTTTCTGCGGGCATCAGTGTGCGTCTCCGGGAGCCGCTGCGCGATCCGTGAACCAGTGCAGACGGCCGACGGGGCGCACCCTCGCCGCGGGAATGGCATCGTTGCCGTTTTGGTCGCTCGCTTGGTCGCCCGTCTGGGCGCGTTCGACCACGGTACGTTTTCCCGCTCCGGCGGCAAGGAACACAACGTCGCGGCTGCTGTCGAGCGCCGGATAGGTCAGTGTGAGGCGCGGCTCGGGCTTCGCGCCGATGACGGCGACGGCCCATCGCCGCGTCTCGCGCAGCGCTGCGGTGCCGGGAAACAGCGAGGCGGTGTGTCCGTCGTCGCCGATGCCAAGCAGCATGACGTCGAACAGCGGCCGGGCGGGATCGAACGAGTCCGCGCCGTAGAAGCGCCGCAGCGTGGCTTCGTACGCGGCGGCGGCTTGATCCGGCGACAAGCCCTCCGTCGGCATGGCGTGGATATGGTTCGCGGGCGCCGGCACGTGCGACAGCAGCGCATCGTGCGCCATCCGGTAATTGCTGTCGGGGTGGTCATGCGGAACGAATCGCTCGTCGCCCCAGAACCAGTGCGTCCGGTCCCACGGGAAGCGCGCCGCGAGTGCCGGGTCTGCGAGGCATTCGTAAAGCCGCCGCGGTGTCGATCCACCCGAGAGGCAAACGGCGAAGGTCCCTTCGCTCGCCTGGGCGCGTTCGCAGAGCCATGCGGCGGCCCCCCGCGCCAATGCCTCCGGGTTGCCGAACACGTGATTTTCGATTGAAGGGGCTGCGGTCATGAGACTCTCGACCGGACCTGTTCCGCGCGCCCCAGGATAAAACGCTCGACCGCGTTGGCGAAACCCTCGTCGTTGTTGGAAACGGTCACCAGATCGGCTTCGGCCTGCACCTCGGCGCTGGCGTTTCCCATCGCGATGCTGAGGCCGCTTTGGCGGAACATCAGGACGTCGTTCGGCATGTCGCCGATGGTGGCGATCTCGCCGGTCGGAATCGAAAGCATCTTGGCAAGTGTCGTGACAACCGTGCCCTTGTTGGCGTCGGGATGAGTCACGTCGAGGTAGTAGGGCTGCGAGCGTGTCGCGGATGCTTGCGCGCCGAGCGCGTTCTGCGCTTCCGCCTCGCAGCGCGCCACCAGGTCATGGTCGTCGCTGACGCCGACGATCTTGGCGACGTCGTGGAGCGCCGGCTTGAGATCGTCGACCACGGTCGGCGCGAACTCGACCGTCCATTCTTCGCGTGCGACATGGGGCGCATCGAGCTTGCGAACGAACCAGTCGTTGCCGCTATAAATCCAGGCGTCCATGCCATTGCGAAGGATCACCTCAAGTGCGCGATCCGCCGTTTCGGTGCTCAGCACATGCTCGGAAATGACGGTCATGTCTGATTTGACGAAGATTCCGCCGTTGAAACCGGCGATGGGTGTCCGCAAGTTCAGCGGCTTGAGCAGCATC
>JAFKKQ010000456.1 GCA_017304505.1 Hyphomicrobiales bacterium
CCTTCGATCTCGCACTTTTCCGCCGACGGCCGTCTGATCGCGCGCCATGTTCCGGCCGGCACGGAGACGGAGTTCGCCGCCGCGCCCTACCAGACCCTCGGCAGCCTTCCGGCGATCCTCACCAAGCGTCAGGCCAACCGCGGCATCGAGGGGCTCGCCATTTCTCCCGACGAGCGCTTCCTCTATTTCATTTTGCAGAATCCGTTGGCCAATCCCGATCAGGCCGCATACGCAGCGGCGCGCAACACACGCCTGTTCAAGATCGACCGCGCCTCAATGCGTATTCTCGGCGAGTATGTCTACACGCTCGACGATCCCCAGAGTTTCCGCCGCGATCCATCACGCAAGCAGAGCGATCCGCGCATCAGCGAGTTGATCGCTTTAGGCGAAGATCGCCTGATCGTGCTGGAGCGCACCGAACGAACGACCAAGCTCTACGAAATCGAGCTTGCGGGCGCGACGAATATCCTTGGCAGCCGTTGGGACGACGGCGCGACACGGCCGACCTTGGAGCAAAGCGAGTTGACGGCGATCGCCGTAACGTCCGTGACCAAGACACTGCGCCTCGACACGGCCGACCACCCCGAGATCGCCGGCAAGACCGAGGGCATGGCGCTTCTCGGCGACGGCGCTCTCGCGCTCATCAACGACGACGATTTCGGCATTGGCGGCGAGCGCACGCAAATCGCGGTCATCCGCGGCACCGCCATCGCGCGGAAATAAGCGCCGGGCAACCCGGCCTATTGGCACATCGCGCGGCTGATGAAGGTCACGGTCTTGCACTCCTGCCGCGACTGCTGGCCGAGCAGGGTTTTCACCGGGCATTCCTCGGCCGAGGTAAAATCCATGCTCTTGCCCGAGGCATAGCCGTGCTTGCGGCAGAGTGCCTCGGCGGCTGCCAGGCAATCCGGCGCGCCATTGGGAGCGATGGCACAGCGCTCGCGGCCGTCGATCATGCGCGCGGTGGGCAGCTTCGTCATCGCGTCTGCCGCATTCTTGCCGGCCTCTGCGGCCTTGCTGCCGAAGTCCTTGCTGTTGGCGGCCGCTTCGCCGTTGAGATCATCCATTTGCCGCTTGGCGCCGCGCATGTGATCCCGAAAGTCGGTCACGCCTCGATCGACCCAGCGGCCGATGGCCTCGAACAGTCCGGGCTTATGCACGGGTGGAACTGGCGCGGCTTGAACCGGCATCGGTTGGGCCGAAGCTGGCGGTTCTGGCGGCGGGACGGCGTCCTGAGCCATCGCCACGGGCGCAACGATCAGCGGAGCCAGGACAAGCCATACAGCCACCGCGCCTGCAACAGACGCCAAGGCGCCCCACGCTCCAAATCTTTGATCGACTCCCAGGCTTCGCATGATGGTCAAAAGGAAACCTATGGTCACAGGAAACCTGCGGCCTTTCATTGGGGCCGGCCCGATCACCCTAGCCCAACCGGCCGGTCTCCGCGAGCGGCCGCGGGCTCAGGGATTGCCGCGCGGCGATGGCGAAAATGAGGTCCCGGTCGTTGCGGAAGCATCGGGTTTGACGAGTTCCCGGCTCACACCGAAAACGCCGGTCGTGGAGCCGTCTTACAACAGATAGACCGAGGCGACGATGCCGGCGATGAGGACGACGGCGGCGAGCGTCACCCACAATCCAAGCCGCTCCTCGATAATGGCGCGCGCCTGAGGGCCGTAACGATTGAGCAGGAAGGCCAGCAGATAGAAGCGGATGCCGCGCGCGATGAAGGACAGCACCACGAACATCAAGAAGTTGTAGCCGGCAAAGCCCGACGTGATGGTGACGATCTTGTAGGGGATCGGGGTCAGACCCTTGAGCAGGATGATCCATGCGCCCCACTGCGCATAAGCCTCGCGGAACGCCTCGACCTTGTCGCCATAGCCATAGAGCTGGATCAGCCAGAGCCCGACCGAATCGTAAAGCATGGCGCCAATCAGATAGCCGAGCACGCCGCCGGCCACCGATGTCA
>JAFKKQ010000457.1 GCA_017304505.1 Hyphomicrobiales bacterium
GTGCGACCGAGAACGGGCCGGAGGCGAACAGCACGCCCTTCCGTTCGAGGCCGATCATGTATTCGAGATGCTGCGGCAGCAGTGCGCCGATCTGTTCGGCCGAGGCGTTGCCCTTGGACAGGACCACGTAAAGCGTCTTGCGCAACATCTGCTGCGTGAGTTCTTGGATCCGGTCCTGTGTCGGCACTGCCACGACGCGCGACTCACCTCAGCGCTGCCAAAGGGGCCACCGGCCGGTGTGAAGGCCGGCGCTTGGGAAGCCCGCTCGGAAAGCCTGCTTGGGAAGCCTATGCGGGGCGTTTGAAATGGGCAACCGCCCGTAGATCGCGAGCCGCGCCGGGAACGCCCAGTTGCAGCAGGGCGATGTCGCCGGCCGCGCGTCTTGGAGGATTGCCGCCTGCGGTATTTTGACTCGGCCTTGTTGGGCGCGCGCCGCGCGGGCGGAATAAGCCGCCGGCGATGCCGTCAGCCCGCTGTTTGTGCGATGCAAAAGGCTCGAGAAACGGCGCTATTAAGCCTCGGACAACCATTCCGGCCCTATATCTCGATGCCTCTTGGTCAATGAACGGTTTCCGCCGATGACGTTGCCGCAAGTTGCTCCGGAACTGGCTGCCCGGCTCGCGAACTACATGATCGACGACCGCGCGCGGCGGGTGTTGCGCGAACTCGCGCCGGCGCTGGAGCCCTGTCTCGGCCAGGCCGTTGACGAGGTGATTGCCGGGGCGGCGCGGCTGAGCCAGGTCGCCGAAACCTACAAACGGAACGGCCACGATTTCCGGCGCATCGAGATCGCGCAATACCGGGAACTGCTGAAAGCGGAGTTCGGGCCGTCTTATCTGGAATGCTGCCGCAAAACCATCGACGAGGAAGCAGCGTTGGGCTTCGAGGGCCGGGCGCGCATGAATTCGGCCGCGGCCCTGCTCCGAACGGCCATCGGTGTGCTGCAACGCAAGCACCGCTTTTCCTCGATCGTGCTCGCCGGACGAATGGATGTGCTGTCGCAGGCGGTGTTCTTCGATCTTGCCACCACGTCGACCTTCTACTTGCAGCGCGTGAAGGATGCGGCATCGACCCGGCGCCAAACCATTGACGAGGCCATCGGTGAATTCGACGGTGCGATCGGTGGGGTCGTCAACGCCTTGAAGGAGGCGACGGGTTCACTCACCGCGACCTCGTCCACAGTGCAGAACGTGACCGAGGATACATTGCGCCGGATGGCGCTGGCCTCGGCGGCCTCGGCGGAAACCAACCAGAGCGTCGATCTGACGGTCGCGGCCACGGAAGAACTGTCGAATTCGATCCAGGAGATCGGGCAGCAGGCCGCGCACGGCATGGAAATGGCCCGCTCGGCGGTCGCCGACACCGAGCGGACCAATCGGACCATCCGTTCGCTCGATGAAGCGGCGGAGCGGATCGGCTCGGTCGTCGGCCTCATTTCCAAGATTGCGGCCCAGACCAACCTGCTCGCGCTGAACGCCACCATCGAGGCGGCGCGCGCGGGCGAGGCCGGAAAGGGTTTCGCGGTGGTGGCGGCGGAGGTCAAGGCGCTGGCCAATCAGACCTCGCGTGCCACCGAGGAGATTTCGCAGCAGGTCGCCGCCATCCAGGAGGCCACCAAAGGTGCGGTCAACGAGATCGGTTCGATCGGTCGGAATATCCACGAACTGACCAGCGTTTCGACCTCGATCGCGGCCGCCGTCGATCAGCAGGGCGCGACCACGCGCGAGATCGCCAGCAGCATCCAGACCGCGGCCGGCAATACGGCCCGGGTGTCCGGCGAGATCAAGTCGATCGAGCAGGCCGCAAGCCACGCCGCCGAGGCCATCGAGGAGATCGGCGGCTGGACCGAACGGCTTTCGGCGCAGGCCCGCGATCTCGAAGCCAAGGTCGCGAGCTTTTTCAATCGCGTGCGGGCCGCGTAGTCGGCCATCGTCCCCCTCAGCATTGTTTCGGCATTTCCGCAACGCG
>JAFKKQ010000129.1 GCA_017304505.1 Hyphomicrobiales bacterium
GATGTCAGGGGACAAATGCGGATCGAGTATTTTCAGCTCATCGACCGGATCACCGACCTCAATCTCAACGACCTGACGATCCGCGCGGAAGCCAACGTTCCCGCCACCAGCACCATCTTCGAGGGACACTTTCCAGGCCGCCCTCTCATGCCGGGCGTGTTGCTGATCGAAACGATGGCGCAAGCCTCCGGCTGGCTGCTGATCGCACGCACGCACTTCGCCAAGATGCCGTTCCTCGCCGCCGTGAAGGAGGCCAAACTGCGCACCTTCATCACACCCGGGCAGGCGCTCGTCGTATCCGCGAAGATCGTGCACGAAGGCTCAGGTTTTTCTTTGACCGAAGCCAGGATCGAGGCGGAGGGCAAAACCGTCTGCAACGCCGACATTACGTTCCGGATCGTCGATTTCCCGCAAGGCGACTTCTTCGCCAACATGCAGGAGGTTGCCAAGCGTATCGCCCTGCCGATGGAGAGCATTGCTCATGGCTGAGGCGGCGCGCGAGGCTTGGATCACCGGCATCGGCATCGTTTCGTGCCTTGGCGAGGGGCCGGACGCGCATTGGCAGGCGCTCGGGTCAGGCCAATTCAACGCCGACACGACGATATACGCGCCCCACATCATTCACCGCACCCCCCCGCTCGACTTCGACAAGCAGATTCCGAAGAAGGGCGATCAGCGCCAGATGGAAGCGTGGCAGCGGATCGGGACCTATGCCGCCGGCATGGCTCTCGATTCCGCTGGCTTGAAAGGCAACAAGGAGGTGCTGTCGCACACCGACATGATCGTTGCCGCCGGCGGCGGCGAACGCGACATCGGTGCCGATACCGCCATCCTTTCGGGGCTGCCGGCCGCAGCCGAGCCGGAATCCTTTCTCAATGAACGGCTGATGAGCGATTTGCGGCCGACGCTGTTCCTCGCCCAGCTTTCCAACCTGCTGGCCGGCAACATCTCAATCGTCCACGGTGTGACCGGCTCATCGCGCACATTCATGGGCGAAGAATCGGCCGGCGTCGATGCGATCCGTATCGCGCTGTCGCGCATCAACGCCGGGCAGAGCGATATCGCGCTGGTCGGCGGCAGCTACAACGCCGAGCGCCCCGACCTGCTGATGCTTTATCAATTCGGCGGCTTCAACCTGAAGGACCGTTTCGCTCCAATTTGGCAACGCGAAGACAATCCGGGTTTCGCGCTCGGCTCGCTCGGTGCATTCCTGGTGATCGAATCGCGAAGCCATGCCGAGGCGCGCGGCACCAAGCCCATCGCACGCCTGAGTGCCGTGCGGGCGGGCCGCACCGGACGGAATCCAGGCGACGTGACTGCAAGTCTGACGCACTTGTGGAGCGAGCTGTCGGACCGCTTGCGGCCGAGCGAACTGGCGGTCATTTCGGGCGCTTCGGGCACAGAACCTGCGACCGCAGAGGAGCGTGCGTTCCTCTCGCAGCACAAGGATATTGCCGTCCGCGCCACCGGCACCTATCTCGGTCATGGTATGGAGCCGCAGTTTCCAATGAACGTGGCGCTCGCCGCAATCGCCGTCAGCCGCGGTAATCTCTTTCCGCCAACCGATGACTCAGGTGTCGAGCGGCCGATCGATCATCCAATCACGCAAATCGTCGTCACCGGCGTCGGACATTGGCGCGGAGAAGGCATTGCGCTGGTCGAGGCCGCGTCCTGAAGGAGAGCAACATGCCGTCAAACCAAGGACTGGCTCGTGACAGCGCCGGCCGTCCGGTTGTTGTCGTCACCGGCATGGGCGTGGTCACCTCGCTTGGCGTCGGCAAGACCGACAACTGGAGCAAACTGACCGCCGGCCAATCGGGGATCAAGAGCATCACGCGGTTTCCGACGGACGGATTGAAAACGCGCTTTGCCGGCACGGTCGATTTCGTCCCCACGGAGCCGTTGTCAAATCCCGCGCTGTCCGAGCGCTTCGCCGATCTCGCGGCTGAGGAGGCCATCGCGGAGGCCAGCATAGGCACTCGTGGCGATTTTCCGGGGCCGCTGTTCATCGCCGTTCCTCCGGTTGAGATCGAGTGGACGCAACGCCGCGCGCTCGCCGCGGCATCGGGCGCCAATGCCAATGTCACCTACGGCGACTTGATCCGCACCGCGGCCACGGGACAGTTCGCATCGCTGCACGAGCGCTTCATGTTCGGCTCCATTGCCGAGCATCTGGCAGATAAGCTCGGCACCAAAGGCTCGCCGATTTCGCTCTCGACTGCCTGCGCCTCCGGCGCGACCGCGATCCAGCTTGGCATTGAGGCGATCCGCCGCGGCGAAACCGATGCCGCACTCTGCATCGGCGCCGACGGCTCGGTGAACCCGGAATCGCTGATCCGCTTTTCTCTGCTGTCGGCCCTTTCGACCTCCGCCGATCCGCCGGAGCAGGCAGCCAAGCCCTTTTCCAAGAACCGCGACGGCTTCGTCATGGCCGAAGGTGCAGGCGCACTGGTGCTTGAAAGCCTGGAGTCGGCCAAGGCGCGTCGTGCGAAAATTCTCGGCATCATGAACGGCGCGGGCGAAATGACCGACGCCTTCCACCGCACCCGCTCGAGCCCCGACGGCAAGCCGATCATCGGCTGCATCCGCAACGCGATTACCGATTCCGGGCTCACTCCTGACGATATCGACTACATCAACTCGCATGGCACCGGCACGCCGGAAAACGACAAGATGGAGGCGCTCGGCGTCATGACCGTGTTCGGCGAGCGGGCGAAATCGATCCCGATCTCGTCCAACAAATCGATGGTCGGGCACACGCTATCGGCCGCCGGTGCGATCGAGGCGGTGTTCTCGCTGTTGACGCTGGCGCATCAGCGCATTCCGCCGACGATCAACTACCAGGTGCCCGATCCGACGATCCCCCTGGACGTCGTGCCGAACACGGCGCGCGACGCCAAGGTACGGCACATCATTTCCAACTCGTTCGGCTTCGGCGGACAGAACGTGTCTCTGGTGATGGGGCACGAACCGGCGTGACCGCCACCATTCGCGCACTGACGCTGCTTGCGGACCGCAAGCTCGAACTGGTCGACGTCCCCTCTCCGCCTCCTCCCGGACCCGGCGAAGTACAGATCGCCGTGAAGGCGGTGGCGCTGAACCACATCGACGTCTGGGGCTTCCGCGGCATGGCTTTCGCCAAGCGCAAGATGCCTCTCGTCGTGGGCGCGGAGGCCGCGGGCGAGATCGCGGCCGTCGCCGACGGCGTCACCGGCTTCAAGCCCGGCGACCCCGTGGTGATGTACGGAGCTTTGACCTGCGGCACCTGCAAGGCCTGCCGCGAGGGCCGCGACAACCTTTGCGAAAACGTCGCCGGCATCATGGGCTTTCATGTCGATGGCTTCGCCCGCGACCGGCTGAACATGCCGGCGCGCCTGATCATCCCGGTGCCGAAAGGCGTTTCGCTGCGCGACGCCGCCTGCGCGCCGATCGCCTTCTCGACCGTCGAGCACATGCTGTTCGACAACGCCAAGCTGCAACCGGGCGAGACGATCCTGGTGCAGGCGGGCGGTTCCGGTATCGGCACCGCTGCGATCAAGATGGCCAAGGCGATCGGCTGCACCGTCATCACCACGGTCGGCGACGATGCCAAGGCAGAGAAGGCTAAGGCGCTCGGCGCCGACCACGTCATCAATTATCGCAAGGATCGCTTCGAGACGATCACCCGCAAGCTGACCAACAAGAAAGGCGTGGACGTGGTGTTCGAGCACGTCGGCGGCGAAGGCTTCAACGGCTCGCTGCTGGTGCTCAAACGCGGCGGCCGTCTGGTGACCTGCGGCTCGACCGCGGGGCCCACCGTCACCTTCAACCTGATGCAGCTCTTCCAGCAGCAATATAAAATCTTCGGGTCGTTCGGCGCCTCGATGCGCAACATTCGCGACAGCCTTGCCAAGATGGCCGACGGGCTTCTGCCGGTGATCGACACCGAGATCGGTCTGTCCGAGTTGGAACGCGGCATCGCGCGGCTCGAGAGCCGGCAGGTGTTCGGCAAGATCGTGGTTCGGTTTTAGATTCCGGGGCAAGGCAACGCGGGATGACAGGCGTCGGAACACGGCTGGCATTGCGCCTGCGGCGTCTGTTGCGACAGTCGGGCAATGCTGTGTTCGGGTTCCTTGCCGTGCATACGCTGCGGGCGATCCGCATGTTCCCGCCCAACGCCATGTCGAATTTCGCCGGCGGCGTGATGTGGGTCGTGGGCCCCTGGCTGCCCGAACATCAGGTCGGCCGCGCCAATATCATTGCCGCATTTCCCGAAAAAACGCCCGCTGAAATCGAACGCATCCTTCGGGGTGCCTGGGACAACCTTGGCCGTGTCGGTGCGGAGTTCGCCCACATTGACCGGCTTTGGGATTATCACCCCGAGTGCCACGGCAACGGCCGAATCATGGCATCGGACGAGAGCGAACGGATCGTCGAGCGGCTGCGAAATGACGGCAAGCCGGCGTTGGTGTTCGCCGCGCATCTGGCCAACTGGGAACTGGCGGCGGTCGGCGCGGCCAGCTATGGGCTCGATACGACGGTGCTCTACCGCAGGCCCAATCTCAAAGCCGTGTCGAATGCGGTGATCGACATGCGCTCGGGCTGCATGGGGACGCTGGTTCCGACCACGATGGACGCCCCGGTGAAGCTTGCCGAGGCGCTGCAAGACGGCTCCCATGTCGCCATGCTGGTCGACCAGTATTACGTGCGCGGCGTGCCGGTGACGTTCTTTGGGCGGCGCACGCGTGCCAATCCATTGATTGCGCGGCTCGCGCGCAATGTCGATTGTCCGATCCACGGCATCCGCGTGGTTCGCCACCCCAACAACCGCTTTCAACTCAGGCTGACCGAAGCCATCGACGCGCCACGCGATGCCGACGGCAAGATCGACGTCGAGCGCACCATGCAGGTCATCACCGATGTGATCGAGGGCTGGGTGCGCGAGCATCCCGAGCAATGGCTCTGGCTGCACCGGCGCTGGCGCGACGAATAATCGAAATCACCGGCCGGTCTTGATGCGCGTCCACAGCCGGTTCATCAGCCGCTGCGTGCGCTGGTCGTGCGCGTTGATGGTGTAAAGGCTCGCCATCGTGGCGGCGTCGGGATAGACGGCGCGATCGTCGAGCACCCTTTTGTCGATCAGCTTCTGGCTGGCGATGTTGCCGTTGGCATAACCCAGGAAGTTGCTGTTCTTCGCCGCCACCTCCGGCCGCAACAGATAGTCGATGAAGGCATGGGCCTCGGCGACGTGACCCGCATCCTTGGGGATGGCGAGGTTGTCGAAAAACATCTGCGCGCCGCCTTTGGGAATGACGTAACCGACTTCGACGTTGCCTTTGCCTTCGGCAGCGCGCTTCTGCGCCTGCTTGATATCGCCCGACCAACCGACAACAAGGCAAATCTCGCCAGAGGCGAGCGCGTTCAGATACTCGGACGAATTGAACTTACGAACGTTCGGCCGGATGCTGGCGAGCAAGGCCGCCGCCTTCTCGAGATCGGCGGGCTTGCTCGAATTCGGGTCGAGCCCAAGATATTTCAACGCCGCCGGCATGATGTCGTCGGCGGAGTCCAGCATGTGGATGCCGCAATCCTTGAATTTGGCAAGCAGTTCCGGCTTGAACACGATATCCCAGGACGCCATCGCGACATCGACCGGCCCCTGCACGCCCAAAACCTCGCGCGCCTTCTTGACGTTGGAGCCAATGCCGGTGGTGCCCCACATGTAATTGACGGCGTATTGATTGCCGGGATCGTAGACCTCCTGCCGGTGCGCGATTTCCGGCCAGACATTGCCGAGATGCGGGAGCTTTGACTTGTCGAGCTTCTGGAACACGCCGGCATTGATCTGCCGCTGCAGAAAGTAACCCGTCGGCACCACCACGTCGTAGCCCGAGCGGCCCGTCAGCAGCTTGGTTTCCAGCGTGTCGTTGGAGTCGAATGTATCGTATTTGACCTCGATTCCCGCTTCCCTGGTGAAGGCGGCAAGCACGGTCGGCTCGATGTAGTCCGACCAGTTGTAGACGTTGACCGTGCGCTCCCAGGCCAAAGCGGGGCTCAGAAAAGACGGGCCAAGCCCTCCCGCCGCAAGCAGCGCCACGGCCACCGCCGCCGCACGGAGCATCAACAATCTCGCCACGATCAGCTTTCGGTCGGAAGGCCCGCTGCCTTCCAAGCCAGGATTCCGCCAGCGAGGTGCGCGTCATAGGGCAAGCCGTGCATCTGCGCCGCTTGCGAGGCCGTGACCGAACGCCGCCCCGAGCGGCATGCGAACACGACGCGGCGGCCTTGCGGATCGGGGATCTGCGACGGGTCGAAGGTGGACAGCGGCACGACGACGGCGCCCGGATAACGCTCCACCGCTGTCTCGTTCAGTTCGCGCACATCCACGAGCAGCATTCTGCCTTCGGCCATCCCCTTTGCCACATCCTCAGGCGCCAGATCGTGGACCGGCGGATCTCGTTGTTCGGACATCGACAAGCCTCCCACTCCGGCGGACCGATCGCGGCCCAGCCGTTCGGCGCGACTTTATACAGTCATGCGGGACCATCGTCACTCGGGTCGCGCCACAGGCAACACAAATCGCAGCGGCAACGCCAGCGTCAGACCACGACCTGCGTGCCGATCTCCACCACCCGCCCGGTCGGGATCTGGAAGAAGTCCGTGGCGTCGGAGGCGCTTTTGGCGAGCCCGATGAACAGCCGATCCTGCCACGCCGGCATCCCGGAATTCGGCGACGGCTTGAGGGCGCGCCTCGACAGGAAAAACGAAGTCGACATAATGTCGAACTGCCAGCCTTGACGGCGGGCGATGGCCAGCGCCTTCGGTACGTTCGGCGTCTCCATGTAGCCGAATTTCAAGGCCACCTTGCTGAAGTGCTGCGACACCGGCGAGATCGTCACCCGCTCCTCCTCCCGTGCGCGCGGCGTATCCTCGGTGATGATGGTGAGGATGACATTCTGCTCATGCAGCACCTTGTTGTGCTTGAGGTTGTGCAGAAGCGCGGTCGGCGCGAAATCGGGGTCGCTGGTGAGGAACACCGCCGTCCCCGGCACCAGATGCGGCGGCTTCTTTTCCAGGCTTTGCAGCAGCGCGTCGAGCGGCACCTCGGTCCTGCGCGTTTTGTTGGCCAGAATGCGCGTGCCCCGCTGCCATGTCAGGATCAGCAGAACCATCGCAGTTCCGAACAGGAGCGGCACCCATGCCCCTTCGAGCAGCTTGAGCAGGTTGGCCGCAAAGAACGTTACGTCGACGATGATGAGCGGCACCATCAACAATGCCGTCCTCCACAGCGGCCAGTGCCACAGCTTCCAAATGACGATGAAGCCCAGCACGCCGTCGACAACCATCGTGGTGACAACCGCGATTCCGTAAGCGGACGCAAGCGCACTCGATGTGTGGAACAAGCCGACCAGAAGCAGGACACCGATAAGCAACGACGTGTTCACACGCGGCAGATAAATCTGACCGGAATATTCCGCCGACGTGTGCACGATGGCAAGCCGCGGCAGCAGGCCCAGTTGAATGGCCTGCCGCACCAGTGAATAGGCGCCGGTGATGACCGCCTGGCTGGCGATCACCGTGGCTGCGGTTGCAAGCAACACAAATGGCAACAGCAGCGCTTCGGGCACCAAGCGGTAGAATGGATTTTCGATGGCGGCCGGGTGCGACAACAGCAGGGCACCCTGCCCGAAATAATTGATCAGGAGCGCCGGCAACACCAGTCCAAGCCACGCCCGCTGAATGGGTTTCCGGCCGAAGTGACCGAGATCGGCATAGAGCGCCTCACCGCCGGTGACAGCCAGGAAGACCGCACCAAGCGTGATGAGTCCGATGTGCCCGTGCATCGACACAAAGCTGATGGCATAAGCCGGATTGACCGCTGCGAACACCGCGAGATCGTCGCGCACATGCATCGCACCCGCGACAGCGATGGCAACGAACCATAATGTCATGATCGGGCCGAAGAACGCCGCGACGCGCGCTGTGCCGCGGCGCTGGACTGCAAACAGCGCGATCAAGATGATGACGGTGATCGGCAGCACGTAGTGCTCAAACGCCGGTGTCACCAACGACACGCCTTCGACCGCCGATAGCACGGAGATCGCCGGCGTGATGACCGAATCGCCGAGAAACATCGCCGCCCCGATCACGCCGAGCAGAACGACAAATGTCGTCCGCCGCCCAAACGCGCGTGTGGCGAGTGCAGTCAACGACAGCGTGCCGCCCTCGCCGTTGTTATCGGACCGCAACAGCACAAGAACGTATTTGACCGTGACGACGACGATCAGCGCCCACAGGATCATGGAGAGGACGCCCAGGATCGTCTGGCGCGTTACGGGGCCGGATTCCGCCGCCGCAAGGACCGCCACGCGGAAGGCGTAGAGCGGGCTCGTGCCGATATCGCCGAAGACCACGCCGATGCTTCCGAGCGTAAGCGCCCAGACTCCTGCAGCGGGTTGCGGTTCGGACGCTGCCGGGCGAGGAGCCTCGCCTGCCATGTCAGTCATGGCCGGCGGCTTTGGGTTGGTTGCATCGCAACATCAGGGGGCGGGTTTATACACAGTTGCAGCAAAAACAACAGTGCCCAGTTCTAATTGTTGCGGATAAAATAATCCAAATAATTCAAGGCTTAAGATCAGCGGGAATGGGCGGCGCCTCGCGCATCAGCGTAATGGTGACGCGGCGATTGGCCGCCACGAAGGGATCGTCGGGGAAAAGTGGCTCAGTATCAGCCCGTCCCGCCACCATGTAGAAATGCGAAGCGGGCACCCCCTCCTCCTCCAGAATCTTGCGGATAGAGTTGGCGCGATCCGCCGACAATTCCCACGGACCATAGGCGGGACGGCCCGGCTGTCGGGTTGCCGTCGTGTGCCCCGAAATCGAGATCCGGTAAGGCAAATCCTTCAATGAAGCCGACAGCCGCTGCACCAGCCGGCGCGTGCGTTCATACGGCTCCTTCGAGGATTCCGGAAACATCGAGCTGCCGTTCTGATCCATGATCTCGATGTTGAGGCCCTGCTTGGTTTCCTCGATCATGATGTGCTTGGACAGTTCGGCGATCTCCGGCATGTCCTGCAGCGCCTGCCGCAGCGACGCCGACGCCAGCGCGAAGGCGCCGTCGTTGTCGAGGCGCTGGCCGAACATGCGGTTGCGGCCTCTCTCGTCGGGGCTTGTTGTGGACGAGGCATCCTCCGGGTTGACCCGGCCGACATTCTTCAGTCTCGGCCGCGTCGGCAATCCGTCGAGTTCGATGATGCCGGACGTGCGGACGGCAGTCTGCATACCGAAAGCATCGCGCATGGAGCCTGCAACGATCTGCAGCTTTTTCTGATCCTGCGTGGAGAAGGCGACCAGCATCACGAAGAAGGCAACGAGAAGACCCATCAGATCGGCGAACGTCACGAACCAGCCGTGACCGCCGCCGTGGGCCTCCCCTCTTTTCTTCTTTGCCATGCCCGATCCGCGCCGCGTTAGGCCGCTGCCGCTTCGGCAACTTCGCCGCCGGCCTCAAGCTCATGGCGAAGCCGTTCCGGGAGGTAGGCCAGCAGCATCTCGCGCACCAGCGTCGGGCTTTTGGCGTCGCGGATCATTAACACCCCATCGATGATCAGCGAGCGGTTGATTTCCTCATCCACCAGCTTGAGGTGCAGCTTGTCGGCGATCGGCAGGCAGAAAAGGTTGGAAACCGCGGCCCCGTAGAAAGTGGCGAGCAGCGCCACCGCCATGTAAGGACCGAGCTTCGAGGGGTCGGTCATGTTGGCGAACATCTGCACCATGCCGATCAGCGTACCGACCATGCCGAAGGCAGGAGCGCAGTCGCCGATCGCGCGATAGATTTTCTGACCTTCATCGAGATGGGTCAGGAAGTTGTCGCGGTCACGTTCCAGGCTGTCGCGAATGAATGTCGCATCGTAGCCATCGGCGACATAGCGCATCCCCTTCGCCAGAAAAGGGTCTTCCACATCGACCTTTTCCAGCCCGATCGGTCCCTGCTTGCGCGCGACGTCGGCGAGGTTGGCGATCTCGTCGACCAGTTCGCGCGCGGTCCAGCGGCGCATCGTGAAGGCGTATTTCATTCCCATCGGCAAGCCGTGGAAAATGCAGGACAGCGGAAAGCGGATCAGGGTCGCCGCCGTGGCACCGCCGAAAATGACGATGAAGGCATGCAGATCCACAAACATCCGAAGATCGCCACCCATCATGATGAGGGTGACCAGGACGACGCCGCCGAATGCCAGGCCAAGGCCGGTGGAAATGTCCATGAAGCACTCCAAGGCACAGACCCGGCGACTGCCGGTACCGTGTTATTGGAACCTAGCCACCGGGGCTTAACGACCTGTAAAGGCTAACGGACTGTCACCGGCGTCCGGCTAAAAAGGCTCGATTTGCGCCGATATGGCGCGGGGATGGCGGGCTTTCCGCAGGAGAGCGCCTGCGCTATTGCACCCGTTAACGAATGGTTGAAAGCTCGGCGACTCAACCGTCCGGGCGAAGGCGGGGGTCGTGGGAGGACATGATGATTGAGATTGGTCATTTCATCGGTGGAAAAAGGGTCAGCGGAGCCTCGGGACGAACCGGGGACGTGTTCAACCCCAACACCGGCGAGGTCCAGGCCAAGGTCGCGTTTGCCAGCAAATCCGAAGTCGAGCAGGCCATCGCCGACGCCGCCGCGGCTCAGCCCACCTGGGCCGCCACCAACCCGCAGCGGCGCGCCCGCGTCATGTTCAAGTTCCTCGAGCTGATCCACGCCGAGCACGACGATCTTGCCCGCCTGCTGTCGTCGGAACACGGCAAGACCTTCCCGGATGCCAAAGGCGATATCCAGCGCGGGCTGGAGGTGGTGGAATTTGCCTGCGGCATTCCTCACCTGCTGAAGGGCGAATACAGCGAGGGCGCGGGACCGAGCATCGACCTGTTCTCGTTCCGGCAACCGCTGGGCGTCGTCGCCGGCATCACACCATTCAATTTCCCGGCCATGATCCCGCTCTGGAAGTGCGCACCCGCCATCGCCTGCGGCAACGCCTTCGTGCTCAAGCCGTCGGAACGCGATCCATCCGTGCCGATGCGGATCGCGGAATTGTTCATCAAGGCCGGATTGCCGCCCGGCATCCTCAATGTCGTCAACGGCGACAAGGAGGCGGTCGACACCCTGATCACCGACCCGCGTATCCAGGCGGTGGGCTTCGTCGGGTCGTCGGCCATCGCCGAATACATTTATGCAACCGGCTGCGCGCGCGGCAAGCGCGTGCAATGCTTCGGCGGCGCCAAGAACCACATGATCGTGATGCCGGATGCCGACCTGGATCAGGCGGTCGACGCTCTGATCGGCGCCGGATACGGCTCCGCCGGCGAGCGTTGCATGGCCGTGTCGGTCGCGGTCCCGGTGGGCCGGAAGATCGCCGACAAGCTGATGGAAAAACTGGTGCCGCGCGTCGAAGGCCTGAAGATCGGCCCTTCCACCGACCCGAGCGCTGACTATGGCCCGCTGGTGACGCGCGCTCACCTCAACAAGGTGAAGGATTACGTGGACCTCGGCGTCAAGGAGGGCGCCAAGCTCGTGGTCGACGGCCGCAACTTCAAGCTTCAAGGCTACGAGAACGGCAACTTCATGGGCGGCTGCCTGTTCGATCATGTCACGACCGATATGCGCATCTATAAGGAAGAGATTTTCGGCCCCGTCCTCTCCGTCGTGCGCGCGAAAGATTACGAAGAAGCCGTGCGCCTCCCTTCCGAAAGTGAATACGGCAACGGCGTCGCGATTTTCACCCGTGACGGCGATACCGCGCGCGACTTTACCAATCGCGTCCAGGTCGGCATGGTCGGCGTGAACTTTGCGATCCCTGTCCCGCTTTCGTATTATACGTTCGGGGGATGGAAACGGTCGGGCTTTGGCGACCTCAACCAGCATGGGCCGGACTCGATCCGCTTCTACACCAAGACAAAGACCGTGACTGCACGTTGGCCATCCGGCACCAAAGAAGGCGCCGAATTCGTTATCCCAACCATGAAATGAAACCTTTCCACGCATGAACGACATTCATTCGGCGCTTCGCGTCTCCGCTCTTGCCTCGATGTTGCTTGCGCTTGCAGGCTGTGGCGGCAATCAGGGTTTTGGCATCCCGGGATCGGGTCCGTCGGCTGCGACGCCCAGTGCGCCGCCGATTCGAGCGTGTTCGCCACCA
>JAFKKQ010000044.1 GCA_017304505.1 Hyphomicrobiales bacterium
TAGGGCAGCGTGCGCGGCAGGCCGACCTTGCGCAGGATGTCGAGCCGCGAGGCGCCAAGCGAGCGCAGCACGTCCTCCAGCTCCGGCTCGACGGTGGCAAGCCCGGTGGCGACGTTCACCGCGATCGGAAAGAACGACAGGATGAACGCGGTGGTGATGGCCGGCGGCTGGCCGATGCCCATCCAGAGCACCAGAATCGGCACGACCGCAGCTTTCGGCACCGAGTTGATGCCGATCAGGAGCGGGTAAAGCCCGACATAGGCGAGCCGCCACGAACCTATCACGGCGCCGAGCGTGACGCCGACGACGATACCGATGGCGAAGCCGATCATCGTGCTGACCAGCGTGAACAGCGCGTTGTCCATGATCGGTTGGTAGTACTGCAGGAATGCTGCGTAGATCGCGGTCGGCGCCGGCAGGATGAATTCGCGGATGTTGAAAACGTCGACCACGAACTCCCAGACGACCAGGAGCCCGATGATCACCAGCCACGGCATCGCCAGTTCGAGGCGTCGGCGGTTGCGGTTCATGGCAGGTCCGCCTTCGCCGCGGTCGGACTGCCGGCGCGACCTTCGGTCCGAGCCTGTGCGATCTGTCCGCGGATGGTGTGCAGGATTTCAACGAACTTCGGGTCGAAGGTCATGTCGATGGTGCGTGGCCGCGGCAGGTCGATGCGATGCGTCGCGACGATGCGGCCAGGCCGCGCGCTCATGACGAAGATCACGTCGGCGAGGTACGCGGCCTCGCGCAGGTCATGCGTGACCAGGATGCAGGTGAACTTGCGCTCGAGCCACAGGTCCTGCAGCACCGACCACAATTCTTCGCGCGTGAACGCGTCGAGCGCCGCGAACGGCTCGTCGAGCATCAGCAATTCGGGACTGTGGATGAGCGAGCGGCACAGGCTCGCACGCTGCTGCATGCCCCCGGACAGCATCCACGGCTGCTTCTGCTCGAAGCCGTCGAGGCCGACCGCGGCGAGGAGTTTCTTCGCCAGTGTGATGTATTCCTCCTTGTGTCTGCGCAGCCGGCTGCGGTGCGGCTCGACGATCTCGAGCGGCAGCATGGTGTTCGACAGCGTGTCGCGCCACGGCAACAGCGTCGGATTCTGGAACGCCATGCCGACGATCTTGAGCGGACCGCCAACGGTCCGCCCTGCGACGCGCACGGCGCCTGCGGTCGGCGGCAGCAGGCCCGTCACCAGCTTCATCAGTGAGGACTTGCCGCAGCCGGACGGGCCGACGACGGCGGCGAATTGTCCCGGCTCGATGCCGAGATCGACGTGCTCGATTGCGAGGGTGCCTTGCGTCTCGCCGTAGCGGAGCGACACCCCGTCCAGTTCGACAAACATACTCACCTGCGTTCCGATGATATGCGCTGTGGGCCGGCGTCAACCGGACGCGGCTTCACGCGAACTTGCGGTCGGCGGCAGGGGGGAGGAAGCGTCCGTCGTAGATGTCCTTCACCGTGGGCGTCTTGGGCATCTTGAAGCCTTCGGCCAGCACCTTGAGGCCGTTCGTCAGTCGCGATTCCTCAATGTAACCGATGCCGTTTTTCTTGACCTCGTCGGTCTTGATCAGGCGGTCGATCACCCAGCTCATGCGCCGCAATTCGATGTCGGGGCGGAGCAGCTTTTCGCGCTTGGTGACCGAGGCGATGGCTGCCTTGCGGTCGCGGTCGGCCGCGACCCAGGCGCGCGCGACGCCGAGCGCGACGCGGCGGACCAGATCGGGATTCTTGGCGATCATGTCCGGGCTGGTGATCAGCGAATTGCCCGGGAAGTTGAAGCCGAAATCCCTGAAGTAGAGGAGGTTGATGTCCTCCATCTTCATTCCGTGATCGAGCAGGTTGAAGATCGCGGTGTAGTCGAAGGCGATGACGGCATCGACGTCGCCCTTCATCAGCATGGTGTCGCGCAGTTTCACGTCCACAGTGACGCGGTTGAGCGACGAC
>JAFKKQ010000045.1 GCA_017304505.1 Hyphomicrobiales bacterium
TGCGCGTTGAGCGCTCACAATGACGCCCGTCGTTGCATCGGTACATCTGAGTGCCACGCACAGCTTCAGCAAGCCGGCAGCATCTTCTCTTCACCTTATCGCGGGGTTGGGCATCGAAGGCGATGCGCACGCGGGCGCGACCGTCCAACACCGGTCACGCGTCGCTCGCGATGCGACACAGCCAAATCTCCGCCAGGTGCACCTGATTCATGGCGAACTCTACGACCAACTGAACGCTCGCGGTTTTATCGTTAGCCCCGGCCAGATGGGTGAGAACATCACCACGCGGGGCCTCGACATCCTTGCGTTGCCCGCCAACACGCGCCTCCACATCGGCGCGGAAGCGGTCATCGAAGTCACCGGGTTGCGAAACCCGTGCTCTCAACTCGACGACTTCCGGCCCGGTCTTATGCAGGCGGTCCTCGCCCGCAATGCGGACGGTAACCTCGTTCGCCTCGCGGGCATCATGGCGGTGGTGCTCACCGGTGGCGAGATCAGGCCGGGTGACGGAATTGCTGTGGCTCTGCCCGCCGGGCCGCGCCGCGCCCTCGAGGTTGTTTGAGCGCAACCGGCGGGTTCGCGCTGTTCGCTTCCTGCGCTACTTGGCCAGGGCAGCGTAGGCAGCGCCTGCCGCTTCCCTCCACGCCAGAGTGCCCACACCTCATCTTCTCGAAGGAGTATCTTCGTGCCGCGACTTGCACCGCTTGACATCACAACGCTTACGGGCGAACAGAAACGCGTCGCTGACGCGATCGTGGCCGGCCCACGCGGCGGCCTCCGCGGGCCGTTTGAGCCCTGGCTTCGTAGTCCCGGCCTGGCGGAACGCGGGCAACTGCTCGGCGAGTACTGCCGGTTCGAGAGTGCCCTGCCCGCGGACCTCCGCGAACTCGCCATCCTCCTCGCCGGCAGGCACTGGAAAGCCCAGTTCGAATTCTGGGCGCACAGCCGCATCGGTCGCGATGCGGGGCTTGCTGACGCACTGATCGAAGCCATCCGGACCGGCACAAGACCACCCCAAATGAGCGAAGCCGAAGAGATCGTGTGCGAATTCGTGACCGAATATTTCGCAACGAACCGGGTTGCTGATGCGACCTACCGGCGTGCGGTCGCTGAGCTCGGCGAACAGGGCGTTGTCGATCTGGTAGGCGTCGTGGGCTACTACGGCCTCGTCTCCATGACCCTCAATGTCTTCGAGGTACCGCTCCCTGACGGGGTGACACCGCCCTTTGTATAATCACCACTTGCAGGCCACCGGTAACAGTATTTGCGCGGACTCGTACGGTTTGTTATGCCTGTGCCAGCAGACTGCCCGGTGCGGCTCGCTGCACCGGTGCCCATTGAACCACAGGAGGGATGATGGCCGTTCAAGAATATCTCGCGCCCGCCTCCGTCGATGACGCAGTGGCCGTGCTCGGTGAGCACGGCTCGGCCGCTCGCGTCTTCGCCGGTGGGACCGACCTCATTATCCAGGTACGCGAACGCCGGCGGGACGTCGGCGTCATGGTCGACATCAAGAAGATCCCCGAGCTCATGCAGTACGCTTTCACAGCCGATGGCGGACTTCGCATCGGCGCCGCCGTGCCGTGTGCGCGCCTCTACCGCGATCCCGAAGTCGCCGCGAAGTACCCGTGCCTGATCGATTCCGCCTCGCTCATCGGCGGCGTCCAGATCCAGGCGCGTGCCAGTCTCGGTGGCAACCTCTGCAACAGCTCGCCCGCTGCCGATTCCATCCCAACGCTTATCGCGCTCGGGGTGACCTGCGAGATTGCGGGCTCGTCCGGCCGTCGCACTGTACCGGTGGAGCAATTCTGCACTGGCCCGGGCCAGAACGCGCTGCAGGCCGGTGAGTTCCTGGTGGCCCTCCACTTGCCCGCCCCGGCCGCGCACAGCCGCGCTGCGTTCGAACGGTTCATCCCACGCAACGAGATGGACATCGCCGTCTGCAACGC
>JAFKKQ010000046.1 GCA_017304505.1 Hyphomicrobiales bacterium
GATCTGCGGCAAGCCGCGCGTACAGCGGTTCCGGCCGTTCTGCTCGAAGCGCTGCGCCGATGTCGATCTCAACCGCTGGCTTTCGGGCGTCTATGCCGTCCCGGTCACCGAGGACACCGATGAGGACGGCGACGACATCGGCGGCGAGGGCGACGGGCGCTGAGTGCGTTCGCGAGGATGCGCCACGACGCGGCCTGGTTTCGTGGGGTGATCGGGAGCGCCGGTTTCAGTTTCGCGGTTCTTGGTTTCGGTCGAGGTTGGGCGGTGGCCTGAAGCTATGGCTTGGAGTCGCAGTTTGGGGCGCCATTCACCAGGTCGGTCCTCGTCTCCCGCGTTTCCGCCCGCCGTTGCCGGCTCTCCTGGACAGGCCCGAATCCAGCTTCTATAAACCCCCGCCAACCCTGATCGCCCAGGTAGCTCAGTTGGTAGAGCATGCGACTGAAAATCGCAGTGTCGGTGGTTCGATTCCGCCCCTGGGCACCATCCCTCACCGTCGCCTGAAGATTCAATCGCTTAAGAGGCGAATTTGCCCCACCGCTTCCCGCTGCCGGGAAAAGTGGGGCAGTTTTGTTCAATCTTTGTTTTCGCCAAAACGCGCCATCGCGTTCGCGGCGAGCACCTTCTGCCGCGCACCGCGCGTGTAGCGCACGATTTCTTTTGACGTCGTGTGGCCCGTGACGGCCATGATCTCGCTCTCGCTCGCGCCGAGTTCGGCAAGGCGGGCGGCGGCGGCCTTGCGCAGGCCGTGCGCCGAGCAATGCGGCAGGCCCGCCTCATCGCAGCGCTCGCGGAACCAGTTGCCGAATCCGTTCGCGGTGAACGGTTTGCCGAATGCCGTCACAAGGTAGGTCAGATTGCCGGACGGCGTTGCCTCGGTGATCGCCTTCAGTTCGGGCCGCACCGGGATCGAGAGCGTCACCGGTTTCCGGTTGCGGTTCTTGACCTGCGTGAGCGTAAGCCAGCCGTCCTTAATGTGCTGCCGCCCGAACGTGACCACATCCGAGCGCCGCTGCCCGGTGTAGAGCAGCAGGGCAAGCGCAAGCCTCGCCTTGGTGCCGACCGGATGGCGCTCTTCAAACTGCCGGACCTCTTCGATGGTCCATGAGTGGAAGCCCTCCGAGCCGCTCTTGAGGTACGGCACATCCTTTGCCGGATTGCGCTGCGCGAGATCATTCTCCAGCGCAAACGTGAAGACCTGGCGGAGCGCCTTCACAAGCCCGTTCGCCGCCTCGGGCGTCTCGGCCTTCTCATCGCGGCGCTTGCGCAGATGGCGCGGTTCCATCAGCGCATACGGCTTGTCGCCGTCGCGCTTGCAGAGGGCATCGAGGATCAGGTGCCGGACATGCCGCGTGCGCGGCTCAAGCCGTTTGTATTCGGCGGAGCGGTAGTACTGCTCGCACAGCCAGCGAAGCGTCCCCTTGCCTGCGGGAACACGGAACGGACGCTTGTCTGAAGACAGATCAAGCCGTCCCGCCAGCGCGTCGCGATATTCATCGAGGAATTCCGGGGTGCCGGGCGTCTTGCGGAGCCGGACCTTTTTCATGCCGGGCCGGCGCACATAGATGCGCACATTGCCGTGGCGATCCGTGTCCTCGTAGGTGTATTTGAGCTCGATCTTGCCCGTACCATCCTTCATGCGGAACGCAACCATGGCGGCGGACTCCCTCACAGGTCCTCATCGTCCCATGGATTGGCGGCCCGGGACTCATCATCAAGAATCGCCTCGAACGCTTCGTCAAGCCTGATCCGGTCCCAGACCGTCCGGCTATTGATCCGCTTGGGACGCGGCATACGCCCATCCCTCACCAGTTCGTCGAACAGCGAGGGCGACACCCCGATATAGGCGGCAGCCTGCACGCGGGAGAGGCCGCGCGGGCTTAAAGAAATGATCGTAGTCTTCGCCTTCTCCATGACACTGCCGATTGCATGCGCGACTGCGCTT
>JAFKKQ010000047.1 GCA_017304505.1 Hyphomicrobiales bacterium
TTCCGTGCGGGTGCGGGACTGGCAACTGCGTTCGCGCTTCAGCGATTTCTCTTTCCTCCACCTCGCGGCTGTGCATGTGCTGGACGCCGTCGGCCTGTCGACCCTTGCCCGACAGATCGAAAACTCAGCCGTGCTCCGTTCGATCGAAGGACTGAACCTTGACGGTCTCCTGGCCCTTTGGCACCCTCAATCCTCGAACTGAAGCGGCGGGTCACTGGCCATCCCGTGCCGCGTTGCAGCAAGAAGGCCGCCAGAGCCTTCCACGCCCAACGCCCGAGGGGGCAATCACGCGATGATAAAGTCAGAACTCGTGCAGCGGATCGCCGCGCAGAATCCGCATCTCTACCAGCGTGATGTGGAGAACATCGTCAACGCGATCCTCAACGAGGTCGTGGCGGCGCTCTCGCGCGGCGAGCGCGTGGAACTGCGTGGGTTCGGCGCCTTTTCGGTGAAGAACCGCCCCGCACGCACCGGCCGCAACCCGCGCACGGGCGCGCATGTGGCGGTGAACGAGAAGTGGGTGCCGTTCTTCAAGACCGGCAAGGAAATGCGCGAGCGGCTCAACAAGGACGATTGAGCGCAACGGCTTCGGCGAGTCGGGGTTCTGCGCCGACAGTTCTCTGCCGCAGCCGTTTGCCGGCAGTCTCCGCCCGTCATTTGCTGCACGGAGCCGACATGGTTCGCAAGCTCGTTGCCACATTCGTCGTGCTGCCGCTCGGCATCCTGCTGGTCGCCTTCGCGGTCGCGAACCGGCATCCGGTCACGGTCTCGTTCGATCCGCTGGGGTCCGGCGCGCCGGCTCTGTCGGCCAGCCTGCCGCTGTTCCTCGTCATTCTCGTCGTGCTGGCGACCGGCGTGGTCGCAGGTGGCGTCGCCTCGTGGCTGCGGCAGGGCCGCGCGCGGCGGCGGGCGCGCAGGCTCGACGGCGAGGTGAAGGCGTTGCGCAGCGAATGCGCGTCGCTGCGTAACGAGATTTCGGCGCGTGAGAGCGCGGAACGCGCGCGCGATATGGACGCAGGCCTGCCGGCGCCGGTGGCGGCCGTGCCGCCAGCCACCAATGCGGCGGCCTGACCGGTGGCGGTATCACCGCGCCGGAACCGCTTGGCGCGCGCGCGATAGCGTGCGAAACAGGCACAAATGTCACTGGTCGTGAAAATTTGCGGGCTCTCGACGCCCGAAACGGTCGACGCTGCGCTCGATGCGGGTGCCGATATGCTCGGCTTCGTCTTCTTCGCCGGGTCGCCGCGTAACGTTTCGATCGCGCACGCGAAGACATTCGCCGCGCGGGCCCGCGGCCGCGCCGGCATCGTCGCACTGACGGTCGATCCCGAGGACGCATTCCTGCGCGGGATTGTCGAGGGTTTTGCGCCCGACATGATCCAGCTTCACGGAAGCGAGCCGACCGATCGCGTCGCCGCGATCCGCGCTACCTTCGGGCTGCCGGTGATGAAGGCGCTGCCGGTTTCTGGCCGCGGCGATCTCGACCGGGTCGATCGCTACGCAGAGGTCGCCGACCGCATCCTGTTCGACGCGCGGCCGCCGAAGGATGCGAGCCGGCCGGGCGGGCACGGCGTTCCGTTCGACTGGCACCTGCTGGAAGATCTGCGACTCGGCGTGCCCTATATGCTCTCGGGCGGCCTGACGCCCGATAATGTGGCGCAGGCGCTGGCCGTGACGGGCGCGCCGGGCGTCGATGTATCCAGCGGCGTGGAGCGCGCGCCGGGCGTCAAGGATCCGGCGAAGATTCGTGCATTCGTGAAGGCCGCGCGCGCTGCCGTGCGCAAGGCCGCGTAGGAGTTCGTCGGCGCCATGTCGATCCAGCAACCTAATTCTTTCCGCACCGGCCCCGACGACCGCGGGCATTTCGGCATTTTCGGCGGGCGGTTCGTCGCCGAGACGCTGATGCCGCTGATCCTCGATC
>JAFKKQ010000130.1 GCA_017304505.1 Hyphomicrobiales bacterium
CCTTCGGCAGAATGCCGAGCAGGTTCTGCACGTGATGACCGACCTCGTGCGCGATCACGTAAGCCTTCGAGAAGTCGCACGCCTTGCCGCTGCAACCGCGGAAGCGCGTTTCGAGTTCGCGGAAGAACGCCGCGTCGAGATACACCTCACGGTCGTTCGGGCAATAGAACGGCCCCATCGCGCTTTGCGCCACGCCGCAAGCCGAGCGGGTCACGCCCGAGAACATCACCAGCCGCGGCGCGCGATAGGTCTGACCTTCCTTGGAGAAGATATCCTTCCATTGCACTTCGGTGCTGCCGAGAACGCGCGCGACGAAGCGGCCGGTCTCGTCGCTCGGCGTTCCGGTGCGCGCGGTATCCTGTTGCGGGATGCGCTGCTGGTAGCCGGGCTGACCGCCGCCGGTGAGGATTTCGGCCCCGTTGATCAGCAGCGTCGGGTCGATGCCGAGCGCCCAGCCGATCAGGCCGAGCACCACCACGCCGCCGATCCCGAGCCCGCCCCGGCCGATCGGCAAACCGCCGCCAAACCCACCACCGCCACCACCAAAGCCGCCGTCGCCATCGCCGCGACGATCCTCGACGTTGTCGCTTTCGGGCAGATTATCCAGGCGCATCGTAATTCTCCGTCGTGCGGACCCGGCAATTGTTGCCGGGTAAAGTCGCGAAGTCCAACCGGAAGAATGCCCGGCGCGCAATGAACCGGGACGAAACAACTTGGTTCCATATGGTTTACCGCCGACCGCATGGAAAGAGTCAATTTTAAATCAACTGAATGTTTACCTTGGGGCGCCATCCTCCGTGGCGTCGGTTTGTAGGTCCCGCGTCGCCGACAGCGTCGCCTGAGTCAGAGTCCTGAGTCATGGTTATGTCGCGTCGCGGGGCGTCCTCAAGGGCGCCCCGCGGTCATTCAGAGTCCCCCCGCCCAGCCGCAGCCTCTGCCGCGCGCGTCATCGTTGGCGATTGCATCGCCGAGATGGCAAAACTGCCGGCCGATTGCGTCGATCTCGTGTTCGCCGATCCGCCGTACAACCTGCAGCTCCAGGGCGATCTCAAGCGGCCCGACGATTCCAAGGTCGATGCGGTCGACGACGATTGGGACCGGTTCGCAAGCTTTTCGGCCTACGACGAATTCACCCACGCCTGGCTTTCGGCCTGCAAGCGCGTGCTCAAGCCCTCCGGCACCCTTTGGGTGATCGGCTCCTATCACAACATCTTCCGCGTCGGTGCGACGTTGCAGGACCTCGGCTTCTGGATCCTCAACGACGTGGTCTGGCGCAAGTCGAACCCGATGCCCAACTTCCGCGGCCGGCGCTTCACCAACGCCCACGAAACGCTGATCTGGGCGACACGCGACCAGGGCGCGCGCTACACCTTCAACTATGAGGCGCTCAAAGCCGGCAATGAAGACATCCAGGTCCGCTCGGACTGGACGCTGCCGCTTTGCACCGGCGACGAGCGGCTCAAGGGCCGCGACGGCAAGAAACTGCATCCGACGCAAAAGCCGGAGGCGCTGCTCGCCCGCGTGATCCTTTCAAGCTCGCGACCGGACGATCTGGTGCTCGATCCGTTCAACGGCACCGGCACCACCGGCGCGGTCGCCCGGCATCTCGGCCGCCGCTACATCGGCATCGAGCGCGATCCCGCCTACGCCAAGGCGGCCGAGCAACGCATCGCCGCGGTGGAGCCGCTCGAAGCGCCGACGCTCGTGCCGTTCATGACCGCGCGCGAGGCACCGCGCGTGCCGTTCGCGGCGCTGCTCGAACGCGGCCTGGTCTCCGCCGGCGCCAAACTGGTCGATGCCAAGAAGCGGCACAAGGCGCTGGTGCGCGCCGACGGCGCGGTGACGCTGGGCAATGCGGTCGGTTCGATCCATCGCATCGGCGCGCTGGCGCAGGGGCTCGAAGCCTGCAACGGCTGGACCTTCTGGCACGTCGAAACGTCGAAGGGCCTCGTCTCGATCGACGCGCTGCGCGGCCAGATCAGGGCGGAGATGGCGACAGCCTAGCCCTGCCGCGGCACCTCTCGTCTAAGGCCGACCACTGTCCTATATTTTCCGGTATCGCACCCACTCAAAGGGGGTTGCCATGCCGATCGGATTGCCCGCTGACGCAGCAACGCTGCGCAAACACAGCACTTGGTTCATCGTCTACGGCGTCGTCTTCATTATTCTTGGCCTCCTGTCCATCGCGGCCCCGATGGTCGCGACACTGGCCGTCAGCCTGATGCTCGGCTGGCTGCTGCTTATCGGAGGCAGCTTCAGCTTGATCGCCAGCCTTTTCGGCGGCACGCAGGTCCCCAACTTCGGCTGGAACCTGCTCACCGCGATCATCTACATCCTGGCGGGCCTCGCCTTGCTGCTGTCGCCCGCCGCGGGCGCACTGACGCTGACGATCATCATCGCCGCCTACCTTTTTGCTGGCGGCATCATGCGCATCATGATGGCGTTCGGCTATCGCGCTCAGGCGCCGAGCGCCTGGGGATGGTTCGTCGTCAGCGGTATCGTCGATATCGTGCTGGCGCTCCTTATCGTATCCGGGCTGCCGGGGACTGCGATCTGGGTGCTTGGATTGCTGGTCGGCATCAACCTTTTGGTGATGGGCTTTTCCATCGTCATGGTCGCGCTCGCGGTTCGCCGGATGCTGACGGCTTAGAGCACGACCCTGCTCGAAGGAAGCACGACGAGTCTGATTCAACCCCGTTGAATCAGACTCGAGTGCGACGTCACCCGCCTTTCGCGCCCTGCGTGTTCACATAGATCGCGTAGAGCGAATGGCTTGCCGCCATGAACAGGCGATTGCGCTTGGGCCCGCCGAAGCAGACGTTGGCGCAGCGCTCCGGCAATTCGATGTGGCCGATCGGCTGGCCCTGCGGCGTGAAAATCCGCACGCCGTCGAGCGCGGCGCTGCCCATGCCCCAGCCGCACCAGAGATTGCCGTCGATATCGACGCGAAAACCGTCCGGCGTTTCTTCCTTCGTGCATTTCACGATCATGCGGCCGTTGGCGAGCTTGACGCCGTCGACCACATCGAAAGCATAGATCGCGCGCTCGCCGAATTGGCTCTCGACGACGTAAAGCGTCTTCTCGTCGGGTGAGAAGGCCAACCCGTTGGGCCGCTGCACCACGCCCTCGGTCATCACCGCGGCCTGTCCAGTCTTGCCGTCGATGCGATAGACGCGCATCGGCAACTCCTGCTCGGCCATTTCGCCGTTCCAGTTGCCGATGATGCCGGCGTTCATGTCGGTGAACCAGATCGAGTCGTCGGACTTCACCACGACATCGTTGGGCGAGTTCAGCGGCTTGCCCTCGAAGCGGTCGCTCAGCACCGTGATACGGCCGTCGTACTCGGTGCGCGTCACGCGCCGGCCGTGCTCGGCCGTGACGAGGCGGCCCTGGCGGTCGCGGGTGTTGCCGTTGGCGTAGTTGGATGGCTTGCGATAGATGCCGGTGACGCCGGTTTCCTCGTCCCAGCGCATGATGCGGCTGTTTGGAATGTCGCTCCACAACAGGCAGCGGGCGTCGCCGAAATAGACCGGCCCCTCGGCCCAGCTAAAGCCTTGAGCCAGCCGTTCGACGCTCGCCAGCGGCACGCGGTATTTCTCGAAACTCTTGTCGATCGCCTTGACCGCAGGGTCGGGCAGCCGCTCGTTCAACAGAAAAGGCGTGGTCATATCGTCTCCATTGTAAAATCGTGGATTCCAGCATAGCAGCCCACCGCGCCCTATCGGTACGCCCCCGGCGTCCTATGCTATTGTTTATGCGAATTGCGTTCGGCGAAACGGGCCATACAGGACAGGGCGCCATGCAGCACAGCTTCGACCGCACCGCCGAGGATCTCGGCAACGCCATCCACCTCGAACACGTCAACGTCACCATCCCCGATCAGCGCCTCGCGTCGCTGTTCTACGGCGCGGGCTTGGGGCTGACGCGCGATCCTTATCTGATGGTGTCCGACGACAACATGTGGATAAATGCCGGCCGCAGCCAATTCCATCTGCCGACCGGCAAGGCCCAGGTGTTGCGCGGCAAGGCCGGCCTCGTCATCGAAGGCCGCGAAGCGCTGCTGCAGCGGCTCGCGGCCGTGAAGCCGAAGCTTGCCGACACCCGCTTCGCCTTCCATGAGGCCAACGATTATGTCGAGGCCACCTGCCCCTGGGGCAACCGCATCCGCGTCCACGAGCCGGACGCCGCCCGCTTCGGCCGCATCGCGCTCGGCATGCCTTACGTCGAGTTCGACGTTCCGGCCGGCACAGCCAAGGGCATCGCCAAATTCTATCAGCACATGATCGGCACGCCGGCGAGCGTGGTGAACGGCGACGGCACGACAGCCAAGGTCACCGTCGGCAAGAACCAGCATCTGCTGTTCCGCGAGACCGACAATCCTCTGCCGGACTACGACGAGCACCACGTGCAGATTTACGTCGTCAATTTCTCCGGACCGCACGATCGCCTCGGCGAGCGCGGCCTGGTCAACCGTGAGGACAACCAGTACCAGTATCGCTTCCGCGACATCGTCGATATCGACAGCGGCAAACCGCTCTTCACCATCGAGCATGAGGTGAGAAGCCTCACCCATCCGATGTTTTTGCGTCCGCTGGTCAACCGCAACCCGGCGCAAACCGCGCGCAACTACGCCAACGGCTACGATCAGGCGGCCTGGGCGATGGAGCCCGCGCATTACGACGATCAGCGCGAGCGGCTGGCCGCACAGCGCCCGGCAGCCAAGGCGAACTGACCGCCGCCAAATCCATGCAGGAGCCGACGGCCGGTTGACCCGGCCCTCGGTCCTTCGCTTCGATCAGGGCACTTTCGGCATCTTCGACAGCTTCACGAGTTCCTGCCAGCGCACGGCTTGTTTTTTCATGAAATCGCGGAGCTGTTCCGGCGTTCCGGAAATGGGCGTGATGCCAAGTTTATCGAACTTGCTCTTCAAGTCGGGCGAGCTAAAGGCCTTCCTGACAGCCTCGGAAAGTTGGTTGACGATCGGGGCCGGCGTACCGGCCGGCGCCGCCAGCCCGTTCCACGAATAGGCCACCAGTTCCGGAAAGCCCTGCTCCGCGAGCGTCGGCACATTGGGGAGAATGCTCAGCCGCTCTTCGGTTGCCGTGCCCAGGACGAGGACGCGCTTGTCGCTGGCAAGAGGCAGGACAATCGTCGACGGCTGGAACATGGCCTGGACCTGGCCGGAAAACAGATCGGCCATCGCCGGACTGCCGCCGCGGTAGAGCGGCACGTTGAAATCCGCTCCGATGACTTGCTTGAGCACGTAGGCGAGAATATGCGGCGGCGTTCCGGTGGCCGCTCCGACGTTGAACGTCTTGAAGTGAGCCTTGGCGTATGCGGCCAGCTCCTTGGCGTCCTTGACCGGCAGGTCCTTGTTCGCCACCAGCAGATAGGGCGCGTTCGACATGCCGGAGATCGGCTCGAAGCTCTTGACCGGATCGTAGTCGAGCTTCTCATGCGTCGCCGGCAGAATGGAGTGCGTCGCCGAGCTGACGACCAAAAGCGTATAGCCGTCGGGATCGGCGTGCGCCGCCGCGGTCGCGCCGATGGCTCCGCCGCCGCCGGAGCGGTTCTCGACGATGACCGACTGCCCGAGAACGCCCGTCATCAGTTGGGCCACGTAGCGCGCCGTGACGTCGGTCACCCCGCCCGGAGCAAACGGCAGGATCAGCTTGATCGGACGATCCGGATACGCCGCGGCGAGCGCCGACGAGGCGAACGGCAGCGTCAGAAGCAGCGAGAGCGCCGCCCGCCGGTTGAGCGGCAGCACTTCGCCATCCGCCGGTTTGCTGTATGTGGGGCAGGATTTATTCGTCACGGCGATCCTCCAATTTTTTTCGGTGACTTGAACGTTACTGTGCGGCGGTGACTTGAATCTCGATCATCTTAGCCGGCGACTGCAGCCGGGCTTCGATGCAGGCGCGCGCCGGCGTCGAACCGGCCACCACCCAAGCATCCCAGACCTTGTTGAATTCATCGACCGTGCGAATGTCCTGAAGCCAGATCGTCGCCTGCACCAGCTTCGACTTGTCGGTGCCGCCCTGCGCCAGCAGGCGGTCGATCTTGTTGAGGATTTCCTGCGTCTGCTCGGCAACGCTGTGGCCAACAGTCGCATCGGCGGTGAGTCCGGCGAGATAGACCGTGCCGTTGTGCACCACCACACGCGACATGCGTGGGCCGTTGTCGAAACGCTGGATAGACATCGCGATCTCCTGCTGGTCGGATTATGATATTTAAATCGTAGACATAGACACGATACGCCGGCACGCGCGACCGTCACCATGTCGCCAACAACATGGTGCAATGCAGCCCGGTCCGTTGACCCCCCACCTTTTCAAGCGTCAAATCCGATTGCAAGGATACTCTTCCCCGATGCCGATCCGCACACAAGGCCCCGACCCTCATCCGAAGAAGCCGAAGATCAAGGCGCCACCCGGAGCCTGCGACGCGCATATCCATCTGTTCGGACCGGCGGCGAAGTATCCGTTCGCGCCCGACAGCCCCTACACCGCAAGCGACGCGCTGCCCGAAGCCTTCATCGCGTTGCAGGACAAGCTGGGCCTCAGCACCGCCGTCATCGTCAGCCCCGGCGCCTATGGCCGCAACTATGCGATGCTCGCCGACGTGCTGGCCAAGCATCCGGGCCGTTTCCGCGGCATCGCTCTCATGCGCGAGGACACGCCGTCATCCGAGTTCGCCCGGCTGACCAAGCTCGGCGTGCGCGGCATGCGAATGATGAGCCACGCACGCGGCCAGCACGCGCCGAATTATTCCCGCGAGATCGCGGCTCGCGCCCACGAGCATGGCTGGCACGTGCAATTCTATCCGCACGGCACCGACATTCTCGAATACGCCGACAAGCTTCTGGCGCTGCCGAACCCGGTGGTGCTCGACCATTTCGCCGCGATCCCCGCCGCGAGCGGCGTGGATCAGCCCGCCGTCAAAACGGTGCTGCGGATGCTCGACAGCGGCAAGGTCTGGCTCAAGCTGTCGGGGCCGATGCGCTGCACGCTTGAGACGTTTCCCTATCCATCGGTGACGCCACTGGCGCAACTGTTCGTCAAGCACGCACCGGAGAGAATGGTGTGGGGGTCGGACTGGCCGCATGTCAATCTCGACGGCCGCGAAATGCCCAACGACGGCGACCTGCTCGATCTCCTCGCGGAATGGGTGCCCGACAGCGCGGTGCGCAATCGCATCCTCACGCAGAACGCCAAGGCCCTCTACAAATTCTGACGCTCATCAAGGTCAGCAAGATTAACAGCGTTTCGCCTTCTTCGGCTGCGCGTGCTGCCACGCCATTTCGAGCGCGCTTTTCAGTTCCACGATGCTGAGCTTCGCCAGGGTGGCGGTGGTCGCGCCCTTCTTGCCCCAGGCGTTCGGCACCGGAGCGAAAGCGTCCGGCGCCATCATGCATTTGAACTCCTGCTCGTCGGGCGTGAACATGAAGTTCGCGGTGCGGCCATCCGCGGCAAGCGTCACGTAGATGCGTGCGACCTTGAAGGCCGCGCGATCGAAATGCGGCGCCTCGGCGGTGCCCGGAAGCGATAACGCGACACGGCGCAAGTCCTTGGCCGTTGCCATCAGGCTTTCCCCGGATGGTTTTCCAGACCGGCATGCGCAACCACCTTGCGCATGACATTGGGAAGCGCCTCCCCATGCAATTGCGCGAGCGGCACCCAGCGCATACCGGCCGGCGCTTTGCTCCCGGCCGGCACGCTCGCGAGATAGACCGTTTGCTGCAGCGGAAAATGGGTGAAACCGTGCTCGACCACGCCGGGAAGCCTACGCCACTTCGCCTTGAGCGGGGCATGCCGCAGCACGGCCTCGTCATCGACGTGATGCGTCCAGGCTGTCGACGGCACTTCCGTCATGCCGCCAAGCAAGCCCTTCGCCGGCCGCGTCCGCACCAGCACATGGCCATCGGAACGCATCACCACGAACGACGCGCCGTAGCGCATCTTGCCTTCGATCTTCGGCGCCTTGCGTGGAAACGTTTCGGCGTCGCCTCGCACGCGGGCGGCGCAGGCATCGACCCACGGGCAGATGCCGCACGCCGGCTTCTTCGGTGTGCAGACGGTCGCGCCGAGGTCCATCATCGCCTGGGTGAAATCGCCGAAGCGGCGCGCGGGCATCAAAGCGTCGGCGCGCCGCCGGATTTCGGCCTTCGCCGCCGGCAATGCCGCCTCGACGGCACAGAGCCGTGCGATCACGCGTTCGATGTTGCCGTCGATGGCGACGGCGCGCCGCTCGAACGCAATGGCCGCGATCGCCGCGGCGGTATAGGCCCCAACACCCGGCAACGTGCGCAGAGCTTCCTCGCTGTCGGGAAAGCGGCCGCTGTGCTCCACGGACACGACCTTGGCACAGGCGTGCAGGTTGCGCGCCCGCGCGTAATAGCCAAGCCCGGCCCAGGCTTTCAGCACATCGTCGAGCGGAGCCGCGGCGAGCGATTCGATGTCCGGCCAGCGTTCGAGGAACTTGGCGTAGTAAGGTCCGACGGCCTTCACTGTGGTCTGTTGCAGCATGATCTCGGAGAGCCAGACGCGGTAGGGGTCCGCCCGGTCACCCGGCATGGCGCGCCACGGCAAGCGGCGGCGGTGCCGGTCGTACCAGGCGAGCAGCGCGCCGGGGTCGGGCGCAAGGGTCCCGTCCGGCGCGGCACGCTTTTTCCGGGTTGTGACCCCTGCTACCGTCATGAGCCGACTATAGTGAGTATGATGCGGCCGTGAACAAGCCCCGCCCCACACGCAGGCTCGCCGAACTCGCCTCCGAGTTGCTGGCCGATGCGTTCAAGAAGCAGGGCTTCGCCTCGACCGAACTGGTGACGCGCTGGCGCGACATCGTCGGCCCCGAGATCGCCGACCACGCCGAGCCGATCAAACTGCAATGGCGGAGGGTGATGGAGGGCGAGCCGCCCGAGCCGGCAACGCTGGTGCTGCGCGTCGAAGGTCCGGCGGCGCTCGAAATCCAGCACCAATCCAACGTCGTGATCGAACGGATCAATCGCTTCTTCGGCTGGCATGCCGTCGGGCGGATCGCGCTCCGCCAGGCGCCGCTGTCACGCCGCGCCACCCCCGTGCGTCCGAAGGCCGACGCCGCCGCAGCGGAGCGCGAGGCGGCCGCGCTCACCGAGGTCGATGACGACGCGCTCCGGATGGCGCTCGGCCGCCTCGGCGCCGCGGTCAAGCGAAACTGAGCACGATCCCGAAAAGCTTGCCCTCGGGCTTGACCCGAGGGTGGAACCGGTTTTCGGAAAAGATCATGCTCAAACACCTGACCCATCACGATCAACCGAACGTGACTGCACGGCCTTGGCGAACCGGCCCGCCGGTGCCACATTGCGCGCCAATAGCGGTAAAGCCGGATTTGAACCCTTACGGAGTATTCAGGTGATCACACGTCGGACGTTTCTGGTGGGCACGAGCGCGGCTGCGATTGTTCTGGCGCTCGGCGGCGCCGCGGTATTGCACGACGCCCGACCGGCCACGGCGCAAACCATCACCCAAGCCGAACTTCTGGTGCCGCCGCCGCTCGGCGACCGTGTGCTCGGCAAGGACGACGCCCCGGTCACCATTGTCGAATACGCCTCGATGACGTGTCCGCACTGCGCCCACTTTGCGGAGACCACCTTTCCAGAACTCAAAAAGCAATACATCGACACCGGCAAGGTGCGGTTCATCTTCCGCGAATTCCCGCTCGATCCGCTCGCCGCCGGCGCGGCGATGCTGGCGCGCTGCGCCGACAAAGACAAATTCTTCCCGATGATCGAGACATTGTTCCAGCTTCAGCGCCAGTGGGCAGTGGAGAAGCCGATCCCTCATCTGCTGGCCATCGCCAAGCAGGCCGGCTTCAGCGAGCAGAGTTTCAACGCCTGCCTGTCGAACCAGAAGATGCTCGACGCCATCCAGGCCGAGCAGAAACGCGCGACCGACAAGTTCGGGGTCAATTCCACCCCGACGATCTTCGTCAACGGCAAGAAGCACGCCGGGGCCGTTTCGTTCGAGGATCTTGCCAAGACCATCGACCCCCTGCTGACCAAAGGCTGACTGTCGCGAATCAGTTAGCATCTGCGGACTTGCGGTGACGCATCCCCGGCGCGAATGAGCCGCGCCGGGCCGGCAGGCGCGCGAAGCGTGACCCGGCGGTCGTCATTCGGCCGTATTCCATTGATTTTCACTGGATTTCTCCGCCGCCTGGGCGACACAGGCGGGGATAAGTTCGGCTTTCCGTTTGCTGTCTGCGGGCCGCCGATTCATTCTCCGCGCCAATACGGCGGCCTCCATCGCCCAACCTGACCGGCAGGTTTGCAGGTTCGGGAGTGTCGATTCGCCCGCGTGCGGGCAGCAACCGGGACTAAACGGCAAACTGGAACTCAACGGCAATGAAGCTGACGCGCCTGCGGCTGGTTGGATTTAAGTCCTTCGTCGAACCGACCGATTTCGTGATCGAGCCCGGCCTGACCGGCGTCGTCGGCCCGAACGGCTGCGGCAAGTCGAATCTGGTCGAGGCGCTGCGCTGGGTGATGGGCGAGACCTCGCATAAATCCATGCGCGCGTCCGAAATGGACGACGTGATCTTTGCCGGCAACAACAACCGGCCGCCGCGCAACACCGCCGAAGTCGCAATCCAGATCGACAACTCGACGCACGAAGCGCCGTCGGCGTTCAACGAGCACGAGAGCCTCGATGTGACGCGCCGGATCGAGCGCGAGAAGGGCTCGACCTATCGCATCAACGGCGGCGAGGTGCGCGCGCGCGATGTGATGACCCTGTTTGCGGATGCTTCGACCGGCTCGCGCTCGCCGGCGCTCGTCCACCAGGGCCGCATCGGCGAGATCATCCAGGCCAAGCCCGAGCAGCGCCGCCGCGTGCTGGAAGAAGCCGCAGGCATTTCCGGCTTGCACGCCCGCCGCCACGAGGCCGAATTGCGCTTGAAGGCTGCTGAAAGCAATCTGGTGCGCGTCGAGGATGTGGTCAAGCAACTCGCGGGCCAGATCGACGCGCTCAAGCGCCAGGCGCGGCAGGCGATCCGCTATCGCAACATTTCCGCCGAGGTCCGCAAGGTCGAGGCCACGCTTTATCATTTGCGCTGGCTCGCCTCCAACGCCGAGGCGGCCGAGGCCGACCGCGCCAAGGATTTGAGCGTGCGGGCCGTCGCCGAAGCGACCATCGCCCAGACCGAAGCAGGCAAGAGCCGCGAGGCATCGGCCGTCGCGGTGCCGCCGCTGCGCGATGCCGAAGCGCGCGCCGCCGCCGCCTTGCAGCGTCTCGTCATTGCCCGCGACACGCTCGATGCCGAAGAAACGCGGGCGCGCGAGCGGCTGGCCGAGTTGGACCGCCGGCTGGCGCAGTTCGAGGCCGACGTCGCGCGCGAACATGCCCTGGTCGCCGACGCCGAGACCGCGCTCACGCAACTCGCCCAGGAAGAAGAAACACTGAAGGCCGAAGCGCAGGCCAGCGCCGAGCGCCGCTCCGGCGTCGACGCGCGCGCGGCCGAAGCCGATGCCGTTGTCGGCGAAGCCGAAAAGACCTTCGGCGAGTTGACCGGAGCGCTGGCCGACCTCACGGCCAAGCACAATCAGTTCACACGCACCGCGCGCGAGCAAGGCGAACGCATCGCGCGCATGGAAAGCGAGCTGACCAACATCGAAGCCGGCCTTTCGGCTGCTTCTGAAAGCCGCCCCGATCTTGCCGCGCTGGCCACTTCGCTCGAAACCGCGCAGGCGGCGGTGGTGCAGGCCGAACAGGCTGCGTTGGCGGCGGAGGGTGTGCACGTCAATGCACGCCGCAATCTCGACGCCGCCCGTTTGCCGCTCACCGAAGCCGAACGCGCGGTGCAGCGCCTCGACACCGAAGCCAAGACCTTGATGAAGC
>JAFKKQ010000048.1 GCA_017304505.1 Hyphomicrobiales bacterium
GCAGCGCCAGGCCGATGGCTTCGGACACCGTCGCCATCGTGTTGGCGGTGAACTGCGCGCCGCAGGCGCCAGCCGACGGACAGGCGTGCCGCTCGAGGTCGTCGAGATCGGCGGACGACATCTGGCCGACCGAGTACTTGCCGACGGCCTCGAACACGTCCTGCACGGTGACCGGCTGGCCCTTGAAGGTGCCGGGCAGAATCGAGCCGCCGTAGATGAAGATCGACGGCACGTTCAGCCGGCACATCGCCATCATCATGCCGGGCAGCGACTTGTCGCAGCCGGCAAGCCCGATCAGCGCATCGTAGCTATGGCCCCGGATCGTCAGCTCGACCGAGTCGGCGATGGCCTCGCGGGACGGCAGCGAGGACTTCATGCCCTCGTGACCCATCGCGATGCCGTCGGTGACGGTGATGGTGCAGAATTCGCGCGGGGTACCGCCCGCGGCGGCAACGCCCTTCTTGGCGGCCTGCGCCTGACGCATCAGGGCGATGTTGCAGGGCGCGGCCTCGTTCCAGCAGGAGGCGACACCGACGAACGGCTGGTGGATCTGGGCCGTGGTCAGGCCCATGGCGTAATAATACGAACGGTGCGGCGCGCGCTCGGGCCCTTCGGTCACATGGCGGCTTGGCAGCTTGGCTTTGAGATTGGTCTTGGCATCCATCGACGTATCAGGGCCCCCCGGCCCGCCCGCCGCATTGTCCCCTATGGGATTCTTGCTTGCGGATTTATGTGTTGTTGCGTCCGACCGCTATCCAAATCCGGCCGAAACCCGGAAATGCCACAACGGCTTGAAGCAGTGGTTGATGTCGGCAAAGGGTATGGCCAAATCGCGGCGTTGCGGGAGCATTTGAATGGGTGCAATCTAAAAGTTCCGCGCCTGTTGCCGCCGAGCAACAGACAGACTGCACTGCAACATCAGCCATGCCGAAAACTTTGCTTCGCCGCCGCTTCTTCGACCGGAGCGTCCACGATGTCGCGCCGGAATTGATCGGGGCGACGCTGCTCATTAACGGCGTCGGCGGCCGGATCGTCGAGGTCGAGGCCTATCACCACACCGAGCCGGCTGCGCACAGCTTCGTCGGGCCGACCGCGCGCAACGCCGTGATGTTCGGGCCGCCCGGGCACGCTTATGTCTACCGGTCCTACGGCATCCACTGGTGTCTTAACTTCGTTTGTGAACCGAACGGCTCGGCCGGCGCGGTGCTGATCCGCGCCATCGAGCCCCTGGAAGGCCTGGCCGCGATGCGCCGCCGGCGGGGGCTTGCCGATGAGCGGCTGCTCTGCTCCGGCCCCGGCCGCGTCGGACAGGCGCTGGCGGTGACGCGCGACAAACTGAACGGGCTGGCGCTCGACGAGGCGCCATTCGCTGTCTACGCCCGCGAGGAAACACCCGAGATCGCCACCGGCGTCCGCATCGGCATCACCAAAGCCGCTGACCTGCCTTGGCGCTACGGTCTGAAGGGCTCGCGATTCCTGAGCAAGCCGTTCAAGTAAGACTTTAACTTGCCGCCCCGCCGGCGGCGTGCCGGTCCTTGACGTCGTCGAACACGATGCCGGGCGCGCGCTCCTTGGTGTAGCCCAGGTAAAACTCGTTGCGCGCAAGATAGACCGGATCGCCGTCGAGATCGTCGGCAACGCTGAGCCCATTCTCGGAAATGAACTTGGCGAGCACCTTGGGGTCCTCGGCGGAAATCCACCGCGCCAGCGCGAATTCGGCTGTGTCCCAAAGCACTTCGAGGCCGTATTCATCCTTGAGCCGCACGCGGAGCACGTCGAGCTGCAGCGGGCCGACGACGCCGACCAGCGCGGGGGAGCCGTCCTGCGGGCGGAACACCTGGACGACGCCCTCCTCCGCAAGCTGCTGCAGCGCCTCTTTCAGCTTCTTGGCCTTCATGGCGTCCGGCAGCCGGCGCAAGATTTCCGGGGCGAAGTTCGGCACGCCAAGGAAGTTGATATCCTCGCCCTCGGTCAACGTGTCGCCGATGGAGATCGCGCCGTGGTTCGGAATGCCGACCACGTCGCCGGCATAGGCCTCGTCGGCCACCGAGCGGTCCTGGGCAAAAAAGAACTGCGGCGCGTTAAGCGAGATCGACTTGCCGGTGCGCACCTGACGGACCTTCATGCCGCGCGTCAGCTTGCCCGAGCACAGCCGGGCAAAGGCGATGCGGTCGCGGTGGTTGGGGTCCATGTTGGCCTGGATCTTGAACACGAACGCCGACATGTGCTGCTCGTCGGCCTCGACCGTCCGCTTGTCGGCCTTCTGCGCGCGCGGCGACGGCGCCATACGGCCGATGGCGTCGAGCAGATCGCCGACGCCGAAATTCTTCAACGCCGAGCCGAAGAACACCGGGCTCAGGTGGCCCTCGCGGAAGCTGTCGAGGTCGAACGGCTTGCAAGCCTCGCGGACCAGTTCCAACTCGCCCGAGATGGCGGAGGCGTCGAGGTTGGCGTTCAGCGCCGCCACCTCATCAATGCTCATTTCGCGCAATGTGCCGGCCTTGCCGGCATCGCCCTCGACCAGCCGCACGCCCCCGCCCTCGACCGCGATGGTGCCGACGAAGTCGCGGCCCCTGCCCACCGGCCAGTTTGCCGGCGTGGTGTCGAGCGCCAACGTCTTCTCGATCTCGTCGAGCAGGTCGAACGGGTCACGGCTTTCGCGGTCCATCTTGTTGATGAAGGTGACGATGGGAATGTCGCGCAGCCGACAGACCTCGAACAGCTTGCGGGTGCGCGCCTCGATGCCCTTGGCGGCGTCGATCACCATCACCGCCGAGTCGACGGCAGTCAGTGTCCGGTAGGTGTCCTCGGAAAAGTCCTCGTGGCCCGGTGTGTCGAGCAGGTTGAAGACGCGATCGTCGTACTCAAAGGTCATCACCGAGGTGACGACGGAGATGCCGCGCTCCTTCTCAATGGCCATCCAGTCGGATTGCGTGGTGCGGCGGTTGCGCG
>JAFKKQ010000049.1 GCA_017304505.1 Hyphomicrobiales bacterium
GGCGCTGGAGTCCACCATCGAGATTGCAAAGCGCTGCGCCTTCCGGCCGCGCACGCGCCGGCCGATCCTGCCGCGGTTTTCGTCGGAAGAAGACGGGGCCGAAGAAGCTGCGGTGTTGCGCAAGCGCGCCGAAGCGGGCTTGGTCCAGCGCCTCGCCACGCACGGCTTGGCGCAGGGCCGCACCGAGGAGGAATATCGGGAACGGCTGGCCTTCGAGCTCGACGTGATCGAGCGGATGAAATATCCGGGCTACTTCCTGATCGTGTCGGACTTCATCCGATGGGCCAAGGAGCAGGGGATTCCGGTGGGGCCCGGCCGTGGCTCCGGCGCGGGATCCCTCGTGGCCTATTCGCTCACCATCACCGATCTTGATCCGCTGCGGTTCCATCTTCTGTTCGAACGTTTCCTCAACCCCGAGCGCGTGTCGATGCCGGACTTCGACATCGATTTCTGTCAGGACCGCCGCGACGAGGTGATCCGTTACGTGCAGGAGCGCTACGGCCGCGACCAGGTGGCGCAGATCATCACCTTCGGTTCGTTGCAGGCGCGTGGCGTGCTGCGCGATGTCGGCCGCGTGCTGGAAATGCCCTACGGACAGGTCGACAAGCTCTGCAAGCTTGTGCCGCAGAACCCGGCCGCGCCGGTGACGCTCGCCAAAGCCATCGAGGGCGAGCCGAAGCTGCAGGCGGAGCGCGACTCCAATCCGGTGGTCAAACGCGCCTTCGACATCGCGCTCAAGCTCGAGGGGCTTTACCGCCACGCCTCGACCCACGCCGCCGGCATCGTGATCGGCGATCGGGCGTTGTCCGAGCTTGTGCCGATGTATCGCGATCCGAAATCCGACATGCCGGTGACCCAGTTCAACATGAAGTGGGTCGAGCAGGCGGGCCTGGTGAAGTTCGACTTCCTCGGCCTGAAAACACTCACCGTGCTGAAGACGGCTGTGAAGCTTTTGGAGCAGCGCGGCATTGATCTCAACTTGTCGGCCATCCCGCTTGATGACAAAAAGACCTACGACCTGTTGTCGAAGGCAGAAGCGGTCGGCATCTTCCAACTGGAAAGTCAGGGCATGCGCCGCGCGCTGCTCGACATGAAGCCGGATCGTTTCGAGGACATCATCGCGCTGGTCGCGCTCTACCGGCCCGGCCCGATGGCAAACATTCCGACCTATTGCGCGCGTAAGCACGGCCTCGAGAAGCCGGAATATATCCATCCCAAGCTCGAAGAGGTGCTGCGCGAGACTTATGGCGTCATCGTCTATCAGGAACAGGTGATGCAGGCGGCGCAAATCCTGGCCGGCTACACACTTGGCCAAGCCGATCTTCTGCGCCGCGCGATGGGCAAGAAGATTCGCTCTGAGATGGCCGCCCAGCGTAAGGATTTCGTCAAAGGTGCGACCGAGCGCGGCATCGAAAAGGCCCACGCCGACGCGATCTTCGACCTGTTGGAGCGTTTCGCCGAATATGGCTTCAACAAAAGCCACGCCGCAGCCTATGCGCTCGTCGCCTACCAGACTGCGTATCTCAAGGCCAACCACCCGGTTGAGTTCATGGCGGCGTCGATGACGCTCGATATGGGCAACACTGACAAGCTTTCGGAATTCCGCGACGAGGTCGAGCGGCTGGATTTCAAGGTCGAGCCGCCGTCGGTGAATCGCTCCGGCGCGGCTTTCGAGGTCGAGGGCAATACGATTTTCTATGCGCTTGCCGCGCTCAAGGGCGTCGGCCGGCATGCCGTCGACAGCATTGTCGAGGCGCGCGGCAACAAGCCGTTTGCCGACCTTGCCGACTTCGCGCGCCGCATCAATCCGAAAATGGTCAACAAGCGCGTTCTGGAAAGCCTCGCTGCGGCGGGCGCCTTCGATGAATTGGAGCCCGACCGCGCGCGGGCGCATGCCGCCGGAGAA
>JAFKKQ010000050.1 GCA_017304505.1 Hyphomicrobiales bacterium
GTCGTTTCGATGTTCGGTCAGGCGGCGTTTTCGTGCAGCCAGCCGCGGATGATGGAGACGGTCTCGTGCGGATTCTTGTCGGCGAGCTCGCCGACTTTCTGCACCGACATCGCATGAACCTGTCCTTGGACCTGGGCGATATCGATCATGGTGGCGGTGCGATTGGAAAGCGCGACCTTGTCGTCGCCGGCAACGGCGACGGGGGGACTCGCGATGGCGCCGGCGGGAACGACGATCCCGCTGGCCGGCCCGGCCAAAGCGCGCGTGCCGGGCGGAGCGATGCGCCGCACCATCGGACGGACGACCAGAAACAGCACCAGCAGGCCCAACAGCGCCATCACCGCGATGTCGATGCCGTGCATGATGTCGTCCTTGGTGAGGTTCAAATAGCTCATCCAGCCGGTCGCGGGCTCCTCGAGCTGCGGGGGTGTGGTTTCGGCCAGCCGGAGATTGGCGACCTCAACCTGGTCGCCGCGCTTGGCGTCGAAGCCGATGGCGCTGCGCACCAGGGCCGCGATGCGGTCGATGTCTTCCTTGCTGCGCGGCTGGTAGACGATCTCGCCCTTGTCGTTCTTGCTGTAGATGCCGTCGACCACGACCGCGACGGAGATGCGGTTGACGCGCCCGCCTTCGATCACCTCGGTCTTGGTGCTGCGCGAGATTTCGTAATTGACGATTTCCTCGCTCTTGCGGTTCTGGTCGCGTGGCTGCTGCGGCGCTTCGGGGTTGCCGCCACGGAGGTTGGCGTTCGGCAGTTCGTTGCTGACCGAGACTTGCCCGTTGTTGTCGGGATTGGACGTCACTTCCTCGCGCGTCTGACTGGAGCGGACGACACGGCCGTCGGGGTCGTATTTGTCCGAGGTCTGGGTGATGCGGTTGAAGTCGAAATCGGCGGTCAACTGGACCTGGGCATGGCCGGGGCCGACGACCGAGGTCACGATGGACTCGACCTGCTGGCGCAGCCGCTTCTCGAAGGCGATCTTGCGCTCGTCGGCAGCGACATCGCTGCCCATTTCGTCGGCGCTGCCGTCGGCGAGAAGCCGTCCGGTTTCATCCACGATCGACACCCGCTGCGGCTTCAGTCCGTTGACGGCGCTCGCGACCAGATGACGGATCGCGCGCACCTGTTGCGGTTCCAGCGTGCCGCGCACCTTGAGCACGATCGAAGCCGACGCCTCGGGCTTGTCGCGGGAGAACAGCGCCCGCTCGGGCAACACCAGATGCACGCGCGCCTGCTGCACGCGGTCGATGGCGCGGATGGTGCGCGACAGCTCGCCTTCGAGCGCGCGTAGATGGTTGATGTTCTGCACGAAGCTCGTGGCGCCGAGCGAATCGGACTTGTCGAAAATCTCGTAGCCCACGCCGCCGCCCTTCGGCAGACCGCTTTCGGCGAGCTTCATGCGCAGGCGGGGGACCTGCTCCTTCGGCACGAGGACAACCGCGCCATCGCCCTTGATGTCATAGGGAATGCTCTGGCGCTCGAGGTCTTTGACGATGGCCGCGGAGTCCTCCATCGAGAGGTCGGTGAACAGCGGCGCCATCTGCGGGGCGGTGACTCGCAGGATCAGGAACGCGAAAAAGGCCAGAAGCCCGATCGTAACGGCGCCCATCGCCAGGATCCGGGCGGCGCCCAGTGTTCTGAAGAACGACACGAAAGCTGGCACGGAAATCCCCTGAATCAGCAGCGATGCCGACCCGGCAAGAATTGCCCAGCTTATGGTTACCGTGGGGTTAACGTCGGTCGGCACCGGCGTGGCGGCAGGAGTCGTCCCGATGCTCGGCTTGGCCCGAGCACAAGCTCCGGCCCCTCCGAATACGAACCAGGTCGAGCGGTCGCCGGAGGCCGTCGACCTGACGATGGAGCAACGGCACATCGTCAAGGAGATCATCATCAAGGCCTTGA
>JAFKKQ010000051.1 GCA_017304505.1 Hyphomicrobiales bacterium
CGGCGAAACGTAGCCGATGGTGCCGTGATAGGTCATGAGATTGCCGTCTGCCGTCACCGTAACCTTCATCCCCGGCGCAACGCGGGACAGATCGCTTTCGGCGACATAGGCGCGCACCCGCAGCGGGCGGTCGATCGAGATGGTCAGGACGGTCTGCCCCGCCTGCACCATCGCGCCGGGCTCCTGCGCGCGCGTCACCACGGTGCCCGCGGTCGCGGCTTTCAGCGTGGCGTCGTTGCGGTCCACCACCAAGCTCCCGCGCGATGCCATCGCGGCATGCATCTGCGCTTCGGCCGCGGCGATTTCCTCGGGCCGCGCACCTTGCTGCAGCTTGGACAAAGTCTGGCGCGCGGCATCGAGCTGGGCCTTGGCCTGGTCGCGCTGGGCCACCGTCGCCTGCCACACGTCGCGGCTCACGGCACCGGGTTCGACCAGCGCCTGCCGGCGGTCGACATCCTGCTGCGCCTTGCGCAGTGCGGCCTGCGCGGCATCGGCCTGCGCCCTGGCCTGGGCGATGTCCTGGGCGCGGCTGCCATTGCGCAATTCGGCGAGCTGGGCGCGGGTTTGGGCGATGGTGGCGTCGGCCTGCGCGATGCGGCTGTCGACCGGCGTGGGGTCGATCGAGGCGAGCTTGTCGCCCGGCGCGACCTTCTGCCCTTCCTCGACGTCGATCTGGTTGATCCGCCCGCCGACGCGGAACGCCATGTCCACTTCGCGAATGTCGACATTGCCATACAGGGTCAATTGACCGTCCCGGCCGCTCGCGAAGAGGCCGAAACCCCGCGTCATCAACACCACGACGACCAGCAGGGCGACCGCAACGATCGCAATGATGCGCTTCCTGTTCATTCAATTCCTCCGTTGAGGATGGCGAGCGAATTTTCCCGGATCCGGTTCCTCAGCAATTGCGCTTCGGTGTCGCCCAGTTCGGGCGTTCCCAAGGCTTTGCAGACCGAGGCGCGGGCGGCGCGCAAGACCAGCGTCTGCCCGAAAATCAGCATGGCGAGCGCCCGCAGTTCCAGCGGAGGCAATTCCGGCTTCACCACCGCGAGCAAGGCGCAAAATCCTTCGATCATATCTTTCATCACGCCCTGATACAGGCGTTCGAAGGCTTCGGTCGGCGCTTGCTGTTCGCGCACGATGAAGCGGGCCCAACGCTCTGAGCCGGAATGCAGCATGATCTGCGCGAAAGAATCCACGATGGCGAGACAGCGCTGGACGGCGGTGGGCCGGTCCAGCGTGCCGGCGTCCAGCATCAGGTCGATGCTGGTTGCGTGCCGCTCGCGAATACCCTGGGCGATGTGATCGGCACAGGCGAGGTACAGCCCTTCCTTGCCGCCGAAATGGTACGTGATCGAAGACATCGCCGTGCCCGACGCGCGCGCGATGTCGCGCGTGCTGGTGCCATCGAAACCCAACCGGCCGAACTGGTCGATCGCGATGTCGATGAGGCGGGTCTGGAGCATGCGCTTTGCTAATTCGTTCGAACGAACAAATCAAGGAGCAGATGAAACCGTCCGCTTCCGGCGCCGGTTCGGCCTAGGCGGTGTTCCGGCGCCGAGCGCTAACGTTAGCGGTAGTTGATGCCGAGTTCTTCCAGGCCGCCGCGCAGGTTGAATACGTCCAGGCTGAGTTCGCCCGCCGCCAGGCGTGCGCGCTTGTCCGCCTCGTTGGCTTCGCGCGCCTGGGCTTTCTTGAGGACGTCCTCTGCCTCTTCGCGCTTGACTACGCATACGCCGTCATCGTCGGCCACGATCACGTCGCCGGGATTGATCCACGCCCCCGCGCAGACCAGCGGCACGTTGACCGAACCGAGCGCGGCCTTGATCGTGCCTTGCGAAAAGACGCCCTTGGACCAGACGGGAAAGCCCAGCTCTTCCAGCTCGCGGGTGTCACGCACG
>JAFKKQ010000197.1 GCA_017304505.1 Hyphomicrobiales bacterium
GCCGCCTCGTCCCGCCCGGTGAGCATGAGATCGCAGCCTTCGCCGGCCAGCGTCAGGGCGATTCCCCGGCCGATGCCGCGGCTTGCCCCCGTCACCAGCGCGACCCTGTTCGTCAGTTCCAAATCCATGATCGACCCTGTCCGTTCTACGCCGAGCGTCGCAAATTCGTGCGGCAATTTCGGCTTTTTCGACCAGCCTGGCAACGGGCCGCCCCGAGCCCGCGGCAGCCGATGCGGCCATCAACCGGTTTGATGACGCCATCAGAGATTGAGTCTTGCCGCGCCCGTCCCGGCCGACTAGGACTTTTGCGCCCTTCGGGGCACGGAGAATGGTCATGGCACTGCTCAAAGACTCGCTGTCGCGTATCAAGCCCTCCGCCACGATGGCGGTGACCGACAAGGCGCGCGCCCTCAAGGCATCGGGACGCGACGTGATCGGGCTGGGCGCCGGCGAGCCGGACTTCGACACGCCCGACAACATCAAACGCGCCGCGATCAAGGCAATCGAAAGTGGCAAGGCTGCCAAATACACCGCGGTCGAAGGCATCGCCGAGCTGAAGAGCGCCATCGTCGACAAGTTCAAGCGCGAGAACAACCTCGAGTACAAGCCGAACCAGATCATCATCAGCACTGGCGGCAAGCAGGTGCTGTTCAACGCCCTGATGGTGACGTTGAACCCCGGCGAAGAGGTCATCATCCCCGCGCCGTACTGGGTGAGCTACCCGGACATGGTGCTGCTGGCCGGCGGCGAGCCGGTGATCGTGCCGTCGCGCATGGAGGATGGCTTCAAGATGAAGCCGGAGGCGCTGGAAAAGGCGATCACGCCGAAGACCAAGTGGATCATCTTCAACTCGCCGTCGAACCCGACCGGCGCCGCCTACACCCAGGCGGAGTTGAAGGCGATCACCGACGTGCTGGTGCGCCACCCCCACGTCTGGATCATGTCGGACGACATGTACGAGCATCTGGTCTACGACGACTTCAAGTTCGCCACCCCGGCCGAGATCGAGCCGCGGCTCTACGAGCGCACGCTGACGGTCAACGGTGTGTGGAAAGCCTATTGCATGACCGGCTGGCGCATCGGCTATGCCGGAGGCCGAGCCGACCTCATCAAGGCGATGGCGATGCTGCAATCGCAATCGACCTCGAACCCGGTGGCGGTGTCGCAATGGGCCGCGGTCGAGGCTCTGACCGGTCCGCAGGATTTCATTGCCAAGCACAACGCGATCTTCAAGGAGCGCCGCGACCTGTGCGTGTCGATGCTCAACCAGGCCAACGGCTTGCATTGTCCCAAGCCGGAAGGGGCGTTCTACGTCTACCCGTCCTGCGCCGGTACGATGGGCAAGACCGCGCCGTCCGGCAAAAAGCTCGCCACCGACGAGGATTTCGTCACCGAGTTGCTGGAGTCGGAGGGGGTGGCGGTGGTGCAGGGCACGCCGTTCGGTTTCGGCCCGGCGTTCCGCATTTCCTACGCTACGAAGACGGAAGACCTGGAAGAGGCGTGCCGCCGGATTCAGCGGTTCTGCGGAAACCTGAAGTAAACCGAGCCAAGCGTCCGCGCTTTCCGGCGGCCTGCGCATGGGATAGGTTTCATGGGATAGGTGTTATAGACCGATCCCTTGAGGAGCCCCTTTCCATGATCCGCCCATCGACGCTTGCGCTGGCGGCGGCGCTTGCCGCGTCCGCGTTTTCCGCTTCCGTGGCTTCGGCCCAGGAGCGCATCCAGGTCGGCGTGCTCGAGTGCCACGGCGGGACCGACAGCTTCGTTGTCGGCTCGGTGACCCGTCTGGGCTGCGTGTTCCGGCAGGGAAACAGCGCGGGCGGCGAACAGTATGACGCGACGATCCGGCGCGTCGGCGTCGACCTCGGCTTCAACCAGCAGGTGGCGGTGG
>JAFKKQ010000198.1 GCA_017304505.1 Hyphomicrobiales bacterium
TATGTATTCCGGGAAACGGGTAGTATAGCTCGTGGTGAATGGCCAGTCATGTCGCACGCAATAAGCGCGTGCCCGATGCCCGATCGGTCCTTCGGTCGCGATATGGATCGCGTCGGGCTTGGCGTCCTCGATGCGTCGGGCGATCTGCCAGCGGCTCGGCAACGCCACACGCAGCCCTGGATAGCTGGGCAGAGGTATTGTGGGAAAGCCCTCAGGGGACAGGACCTCGATATCGACGCCCAGCTTCTCGGCGCTTCGTGCCAGCGAAGTGAGCGTGCGCACCACGCCATTGACCTGGGGGTGCCAGGCGTCGGTCGCGATCAGAATCCGCATCAATGCGCCCTCGTGATAAAGCGCGTGAGTCGCGCGCCGAATCGCGGATGCACCATCGCGTCACCATGTCTCAGTCGTGTGACGCTTCAGCGATCCCGCAAAATCTCGTCGTGTAACAAAGCTGTTACGCGGCGATGCAAGTTTGCGCGCACGCGAGAGCGATTCGGAAGCTCATCACCGGATGCAGATGCCTGACGTGACGAGCTTCATCAGCCGGTCTTTCCAGGAGAAGGCCGGATGGAGCCGCATCGGCTTCGCTTTTAGCGTGCTGATCGTCGGCGTGGCCGGCGCTACGCTGTTCTATATCCTGCGCGATATCGACATATCGCGGGTGCTTGACGCGATCGGTTCCAAGCCGATGCATGTCGTGGCGCTCGCGGCGGGGTTTATCGGCGTCTCCTACGTCATGCTGACGTTCTATGATTTCTTCTCTTTGCACACGATCGGTTGCGGCCATGTGCCGTATCGGGTCGCGGCGCTCGCCAGCTTCACCAGCTATTCGATCGGGCACAATCTCGGCGCTACGGTGTTCACAGCCGGCGCCGTGCGGTGGCGCATCTATTCGGCGTGGAAGCTGTCGGTGGCCGATGTCGCCAAGATGGCATTCGTCACGGGATTGACGTTCTGGCTCGGCAACATCGTGGTGCTGGGAATCGGCATGGTGGTCGAGCCGGAAGCGGCCGGTGCCGTCGATCATTTGCCGGCGCTGGCGAATCAGGCGATCGGCGCCGCCGGCCTTGCGATCATCGCCGGCTACGTGCTGTGGCTGATCCCGCGGCCGCGGACGGTGGGGATCGGCACCTGGTTCGTCACGCTGCCCGGCGCACCGCTGACGCTGGTGCAGATCGGCATCGGCGTGATCGACCTCTGCGCGGGAGGGCTTGCGCTCTATGTTCTGTTGCCGGTGGATCCGGCGGTGGATTTCACCGCCGTGCTGGTGATCTATGTCGCCGCCACGCTGCTTGGATTTCTCTCCCATTCCCCCGGGAGTCTCGGCGTGTTCGAGGCTGCGGTTCTGATCGCGCTGCCGCAATTTGCGCGCGAGGAATTGGTCGCCTCGCTGTTGCTGTTCCGCTGTCTTTATTTCGTGTTGCCGCTGATCCTGGCGCTTTTGGCGATGGCGGCACGGGAATTACGCCTGTCGTCCCGTTAGGCAGACCGACTGGCGCGATGTCAAACCCGATCCTGTCCGCCGGCGCGCTCCGTGGCGGCAAGCGGGCGGCGTTCGCTGCGGCCATCGATCGTGGCTCGGTGTCGTGCGTCCTGTCATCCTTTAGCTATAAAGGGCCGAGAGGATTCCCGCCGATGGTCAAGAACCTGCGCCCGATTGCATCGCTGCTGCTTGCCGCGGCGCTGATGCTGGCCGGCAACGGGGCGCAGTTCACGCTGCTGCCGCTGCGCGGGCAGGCGGAAGGCTTCTCGACGCTGGCGCTCGGCGTCATGGGCTCAGCCTATTACGTCGGCTTCGTTGCGGGCTGCCTGCTCGGGCCTTACGTCATCCTGCGCGCCGGTCACATCCGGGCCTTCGCGGCGCTGGTCGCCATCGCCGCCGCG
>JAFKKQ010000199.1 GCA_017304505.1 Hyphomicrobiales bacterium
GAGCACGCAGCTTGCGGCGGCGTGCAACGTCGCCGCCGCCAACACCGCCGCAAAAACGGGAAAGGTCGCGTAGATCAACGCGGCGATGGCGATGGCGGCAATGGCAAGCCCGGCGACGAAACGTTCGGACTTGGCGGCATCGACCAGCGCGCCGCCCGGAACCTGCCCCGCCAGCGCCACCAGGCCCGAAATCGAAAGCACCAAGCCGATATCCAGTTGCGTCCACTTCTGCGTGGTCAGATAGACCGCGACAAACGGACCGAAGCCGGTCTGCACATCGGCCACGAAGAACACGAACCAATCGAGGCCGCGAAGGCTCTCCCGCGAAGGCGCCGGGGCCTCGCCCGGGCCTTGCGGCTTCGCCGCGACGGGGGGTCGTTGTTCGTTGCTCGGTCGCATCGGCCAGCCAGTCGGTGCAGGGACATGCGCAGGGATCGGTCCACGGACAGACGGTTCATTTCTCCGGCGGCGCGGGAGCAACGTTGCCGGATACCGGCACCGCGCCCAGCACCACGATGGGCTTGCCGTCCTGGTATTCCGGCGCCGCCTTCACCTGATCGCGGGTGAATTCGAGGATGACGCGGTTGCGCTCCGGCCCCTGCGCAAAATGCAGCGCGTTCCAATCGACCGCGATCTTGCGGCTGCCGACGCCGAGGAAGCCGCCAAAGTCGATGATGGCGGCGCGAGGCTGCCCGACACGGTCCACGATGACGTCGACGATACGCCCCATGTTCTCGTTGGCGGCGCTGCGAACTTCGATGCCCAGAATGCCGGACACGACCTTGTTGTCGAGGATGACGGCTTCCGGACGCTTCGGTGGAGGCGCTGGCGGCCGCGTAGAAGGAGGATTGGCGGCGGCGGGAGTTTGTGGAGGTGGCGGATTGCCGCCCGGCGGCGGTGTCTGCGCGCGCGGGGCCGCCGGCTGCGGCGGTTGTTGCGTCTGCTGCACCAGCCGTTGCGTGCCCAAATCGGCGGCGGCCACCGGACCGGCGGCCTGCAGAATCGCGGCCGGCAGAATCAATGACAACGCGAACAGGAACGAAAGAGGACGAGCCGCGGCGACTCGCGGTTGCTGATGCATGGGTTTCCAGACCGGCATGAAGGAATGACTTTGACGTCAACCCCGGTCGCCAGTCCGGGTTCCACCCGGAGGTGGAACCCGGACACCGTCTGCAAGACGCATCCATTCAAAGGCGTGACCACACGCCCCGTTTCAGACTACTGGCGCAGCCGCCGTCAGTTCGCTCCGGTGCGAACCTGCTTCGCCGCCGCGACCATATTGACCAGCGCGGGCCGCACCTCGTCCCATTTCCGCGTCTTGAGGCCGCAATCGGGGTTCACCCAGATCTGGTCCGGCGCGATTCGCTCGCCGGCCATCCGGAGCAGCGCCACCATGTCGGCGACCTGCGGCACGCGCGGCGAGTGGATGTCGTACACGCCAGGCCCGATCTCGTTCGGGTAACGATAGCTGCGGAACGCATCCAGCAATTCCATCTGCGAACGTGACGTCTCGATGGAAATGACATCGGCATCCATTGCGCTGATGGAGTCGATGATGTCGTTGAACTCCGAGTAGCACATGTGGGTGTGGATCTGCGTCACGTCGGACACGCCCGACGCGCACAGCCGGAACGACCCTACCGCCCAGTCCAGATAGTCCTTCCACGCGGCGCGGCGCAGCGGCAGGCCTTCGCGCAAGGCCGCCTCGTCGATCTGGATCATGGTCGCGCCGGCCGCCTCCAAGTCTGCGACCTCGTCGCGGATCGCGAGCGCGATCTGCCGGCAGGCCGCGCTGCGCGGCACGTCGTCACGCACGAACGACCAGTTGAGGATCGTCACCGGGCCGGTCAGCATACCCTTCATCGTCTTCTT
>JAFKKQ010000131.1 GCA_017304505.1 Hyphomicrobiales bacterium
CGACAGCACTACAACCAGGTGCGTCCCCACTCGTCGCTGGGATACCGACCGCCGGCACCAGAAGCGCTAGTCTGGCCGGCAAAGCCCGTGGCGCAAATGTCGGCTCTAAACTAACATTCCAATCGGACCACCCAGTGGGGGCCGGTCAGCCTGGATTCGAGAGCGTCCTTGCTGGAATCGCAATCTTTGCAACGGCAAACACGGTCCTGATCACCGTGGTTGCAGGCTCGCGTCTCGCATTCTCGATGGCGCGGGACGGTGAAATCCCCTCAGTCTTCACAGCCCTTTCGCCGATGCGAAGAACACCCTGGGCTGCCGCGCTTCTGATATGTTGCATGTCGGCAATCATGCTGCCCATCGGTAACGTAAGGATGTTGGCCGAATTGTCGTCCTTCGCAGCGTTGCTGGCTTTCTTCGCCGTCAATATTGCGCTCGTCGTTATGCGATACCGGCAACCGGATTTACCAAGGCCATTCCGGGTGCCGTTGGCAATCGGTTGGATGCCGATCCTTCCTCTCGCGGCTATAGTTTCGATCTGCGTTCTTTTGGCCAATTTCGATTGGCGGGTTTATGCATTCGGAATTGGGTTCCTTCTTTTGATGTGGTTGATCGTTCTGATGCGAGGGCTTGGGCGCAACGCCGGTGCACAATAACGAAGAGGCTTTGGAAATCGGTTAGCGGGGCTCAGGTGAGGCACAATTTTCAATTCGATCGGGTCGTTGGACTCTCAGACGTCGACCGCGGCTTGACAGCAGGTGAAGTGCAGGAGCGGCGAGCGCTTTATGGAACCAACAACATTTTAACTGAGCAACGGGCGGGGTGGGGCGACGTCGTGCGCGACACGGCGCGTGATCCCATGATCTGGTTTTTAGCCGCGACCGCAACGCTGTTCTTTGCGCTCGGCGAATACACCGATGGCGTTATTCTAAGCCTAGCATTGCTACCAATTGCTGGGATGGACGCCTATCTCCACCGGCGCACACAGGCGACAACGGAAGGATTGTCGGGGCAGTTGGTTTCCAATGCACGAGTGTTGCGGCAGGGCACGATCCAAAACGTTTTCTCACTGGACATCGTTCCTGGCGACCTGGCCATCGTGAGCGCGGGAGAATCATTTCCTGCCGATGGCCTGATCGTAGCGGGTACCAATCTGCAGGTTGATGAATCCACGTTGACGGGCGAGGCGATGCCGGCTCGCAAGCAGCCATTTGCGATACCTCGCAGCATGGGAGCGGACGCAGCCGTTGCAGGTGAATCCTGGGGCGCGGCAGGAACGCGGCTCTTGACGGGCGAGGCGCGCCTGAGGGTTGTTGCTACAGGCGGAGAGACGCTTTACGGCCAGATCGTGCGGTTGGCCCGCGAGGGCCAGCATGCACGGACGCCGTTGCAGAGCGCCATCGGTGCTCTCGTTGCGGTGCTCGTCGTGATTTCTGTGGTTGTGTGTCTGGCGCTCGCCGTCACGCGGTACCATCAAGGCTTTGGTGTTTTCGATGCCTTCATCAGCGCCGTCACACTGGCCGTAGCGGCCCTTCCCGAGGAATTTCCGATTGCTTTTACTGTTTTCCTTGGCGTTGGCGTCTATCGCATGGCGCGTCGCCGTGCACTGGTTCGTCGCGCTGTTGTCGTCGAAAATATCGGCCGGGTGACCTGCATCTGTTCCGATAAGACAGGTACGATTACAGAAGGCCACCTGCGCCTCGTTCATCTACTGCCCGCGGAGAGTGTTCCCCTTGATGATCTTCGACGGTTTGCGGCCATGGCGTCGAGAGCAGAGAGTGGCGACCCCATGGATCTGGCGATCCTCGAAACGATGCATTCCCAGGTTGGCGAGCGCCTTGCGACGTATCCATTCACGGAGAATCGTCGCCGGGAGGCGGCGGTGGTGCGCCAGGATGGCAGCCTTCTCGTGGTGACTAAGGGAGCGCCGGAGACAATTCTTGATATGAGTCATTTGTCGGCGCAGGAGTGCGCGGCCTGGCTTGTGAGAACGGAGAAGCTTGCCGCCTCGGGCTCCAAGGTGATTGCAGTAGCGTCCAAGCCTCTCGCGGAGTGGTCCGGTGGAGAGCCAGACCGCGATTATATTTTTGCAGGACTTGTCGGATTTGAGGACCCGATTCGTGAGGGCGTTAAGGAGGCGATCGCCCAGGCTCGCGCTGCCGATATCCGCGTTATCATGGTGACAGGTGACCATGTGGCGACCGCACAGGCCATTGCCCGCCAAAGCGGGATAGGGAGCGATAACCCGGTTGTTGTCGAAGGGTCTGCTCTAGCCGGGGAGTTGAGCAAAACCGGTGGCGACGGACTGCTCCATGTCGACGTGGTCGCTCGCGCCATGCCCGCCCAGAAGCTCGACCTCGTGCGGGCGCTGAAGGCGTCTGGCGAAATCGTGGCCGTCACGGGGGACGGCGTCAATGACGTTCCGGCCCTGCAGGGCGCCGATATTGGCATCGCAATGGGCGAGCGAGGCACCAGGAGCGCGCGCGAAGTGGCATCGATAGTGCTTCTCGACGACAATTTCCGCACCATCATTCGGGCTGTGGCGGAGGGCCGGCAGCTATTCCGAAACCTCAAGCTCAGCTTTGCATATCTGATGATGATCCATATGCCGCTCGTGGTGACCGCCGCGTTCATTCCATTTGCTGGGTTGCCGCTTCTCTATCTTCCGACACACATCGTTTGGCTTGAACTCATTATCCACCCCGTTGCGCTTCTGGTGTTCCAGGAATTGCCGACATCAGGGCAACTCGAGAAGGTGCAGCGTGGGTCAAAGATCCGATTCTTTGAAAAAGCGGAATGGTCGCTGATTGCCGCGACGGGGGCGCTCGTTACAATCTTGGTAACGATCGGATACGCCTGGAGTCTTGGAGACAATCAAGACATCGAGCACGCCCGGACTATGGCGTTGATGGTTTTGATTGTCTCTAGCGCAACGATCACGGCAGGGCTCAGTCGGCTCAAGTCACGCAATGCCGTCATTGCTGTGGCGGCGACCGTAGTGTCCGCGGTGATCCTATCGCAGGTCCCTGCGATGGCCACGCTTCTCCACCTGAGCCCGCTCCATTGGGATGATTGGCTGATCGTTGGCGCCAGCAGCGCGGCGGCTGGAGCCCTTGCGACTTTGATTCCGTCCGTGGGGAGGAACCGATGGATTTATTGGAACCTACAGATGCAAGACGAAAGCCGTTCGTAGATGTTGAGTGTGGGCACGACGCGCAAGGTGTGGCAGCGATGCATTAAAATGCAGAAACGTTGAGGAGCCCCAAGAACTGTGTCGTCCTAATGGCGAACTGCGTTGGTTTCGGGCCAGATGTTTCGGATCCCTTTTGGCAGGCAACGTTTCACGTCGCTGATCTCGCCCTCGGTGATTTTCTCGGTCAGAAGCTCGAACACCGCCATGATGGCGCCGGCGGGATCGGCCAAGGGATCGCGCTTGAACGATTCATTCACGCGCACGAGAAATTGGTCGACGTTACGATTCCGAATCGGCGTTATCGCCGGGCGCCATTGTTCGTAATAGGCACCGCGAAGCAGGCCCGGAAGCTGCGCGCCAAGATCGACAGCTTCATTGACCTTTAATGAGTCGCGCAATGCGTGGAGTACGGCTTTCAATAAACGATAGCTGCGCGCTTTGTCGTTCCACGAAAGCCGGTCATCCAGATCGTTGATCCAGATGTGCGTGAGTTGCACCGTATGCTCGAGACCTTCCAGGCCTTGCGCACTCATGCGAGCCTCCTCGTCGCCGAAATAAGTCGCTTGGTGAAACTCACAGCGGCTCAGCGCGACGTCAGAATATGAATAGGCGATGGCGCCCAATGGTGCATTGAGATTTGTCAATCGAGCGCTGGAAGCATGCTGACCGTTGAGGGGCGCCGTTGCTCAGCAGGATATCGGATCGGCAACAGCGGCAGAAACGGCAGCACCAACGACTCTCAGGGCTTGCCGTTTCCGATTATGCGCAGGACCTGCCGAGAGTCCGGACACGCTCCACCCAAGAGCCACGGGTCTGTGGTTTGGAAGTCGCCACCATTCCGAACAGGGTAGGACGCACGGGTTGGATGCCGATGAAGTTTAGAATGTTCCGCGTCAACAGCTTCAGCGCATAGCCACCGTACCAGAATCGATAGATCGAAACGGGCATGTTCATCGTGATGATGATGCGCGCCGTCTTGTCTCGGAAGATCGCGCGGTTCATGGCGTTTTCAGTGTTTTCGTGATCGATCAGATCGGGCTGAAGGATGCGCTCGATGAATCCCTTCAACAGCGCCGGCATGTCGCCGCACCAGAGCGGAAAAACGAGAACCAGGTGATCGCAAGCCGCGAGAGCGTTATAGGCACGGCGCAGGTCGGGCTCAAGTTCCTGCTCCTTGCGGTAGCCGTGATGGAGAATGGGGTCGAACGACAGAGCGGCCAAAGTGAAAAGCGTCACATCGTGGCCCGCGCTCTCGGCCCCGTTTTTGTATGCCCGGCCCAACGCTTCGCAGAGCGTGTTGGTCTGCGGGTGGCCGACCACGATCATGATCTTCGCCATGATTCGCTCCCAGGCTTCCTTTACAGGCTTGCTCTCGGACGGGTTCGGGAGTCCGTGTCGCGCCAGCCGGAGCCGCACCGCGCGACTTGCGGCCCGCGTTCCGTTGCGATGGCTACCGGACCCTGTTGTCCCATTCATTTGACTTCGACTGTGCGACGGTGTCTTCCGGTGACTGAAACAGCGTGCCGGAGTTTGGTTCGATCCAGGCGATGTGGTCGTTAACGCGCTTTACGCCGGGAATGTTTTCGGCGGCGACGATCAAGGCTTGCCGTTCGCGCTCGTCCGTGATGGTGCCCCAAAGCTCGACGGCGCCGTCACGCACGATGATGTCGATCATGCCGAGAGGGGCCTATTTTTGCTTCTGGAGTTCGGCGAGGATGCGCTCACGGATGGTTTGGTCGTCGGAGCTGGTCGGCATGGTCTCGCCGGCGATGCTCGCCAGCGCGTGAAGCAGGTTAGCCCGACTGACAATGCCGATGACCTTCTCGTCGCGAACGACCGGAACCCGTTTGATTTGCTTTTTCTCCATCAAGGCGACAATCGTTTCAAGCGGGGTGTCTTCGGGGACGGTCAGCGGCTCGTAGGTCATCACGTCGCTGACCTTGCGGCTGTGCGTGTGGACGTACTCCTCGGCCATTCGTCCGGGGCCCATCAGAAACTCAAGCCAGCGGGGGCGTCTGCGTTCGGTCGCGGTTTCCGCGCGCCGGAGAAAGTCGCCCTCCGTCACGATGCCTTGAAGACGGCCGAATGAATCGATCACGGGCAATCCGCTGATGCGGTTCTGCAACATCACGCGGATCGCGCGCTCGATGGCGTCATTTGGAGCAACCGAGATGACGGGCGCGGTCATCACATCTTTGGCCTGCATGGCAGCCTCCATTTATGAGCGCTTATCCATGTCGTCGGCAGCCGCTCTGCGAATTGAGCGAAGTCAAATCGTGTCTCATTTCTGTGTCGATAACGCGCCGCCGGCCGGTATTGATCGAAATCAAAGCCGGAACAGGTGAGCTGGAATAATGAGATTTCTTGCGACCACGAGCGCCGTACCTGACATGACCAGCAGACCGTGGAAACCGGTATCGAGCGTGCCGCTAGGGCGGGACGTCGAGGTGGCGGTGGTCGAAGGTGGTGATATCCATGCTCTGGTTGTTTGCTGCCGCCGTGTTCCCGATGGATGGATTAACGTCGCAACCGGACGTCGCATCGATGTGAACCCCACCCATTGGCGGGAGTGGCAGGAAAACGGCGCGGCCAAGCCGGAAAAGGATTAGTGTCGTGTCGTTGTTCTCCGAGTATCGTCGCCCTCCGAGCGTCATTATCCGCGAAGGCGGATGATCCAGTCACCATCGCAAGCAAGACTGGGTTCTGGGTGCCCCGCCTTCGCGGGGCATGACGGTAAAAAACTTCCCGGCCTGCGGCGCCCGTGGGACCGGCCGGCATGTGGTCGAGGGCTTGATCCGTGTCAAAATCAGTACGTCCCCGGGAGAGTATGAATCGAACCCAGGAGACAACTACATGAACCTTCCACGCTCCTTCAAACGCATTGAACTTCACTTGGCCCGGTCAAAAGAGTTTCCCGCGGGATCGGCCAATCATGGCTATCAGTTCGTCGCGCCGCTCGACAGAAACAGCGACGTCGACGTCGATCGCTGGAAGGCCCACCGGGAGCAGTGTCGGGTCCGCCGATTCTGGCCGGGCGAGGACGACCAGGTCGGCTTTCTGGTCCACAAGGCGGGCGGAAGCGAGCATGCGCGCTGGGTGTTCGACTACGATAAGGATCGCGTCGACGATGACGAGTCAGGCTATCGTTTTGGCGCACATGCGTTCGCGGTCGGCGAGTATGTGACGATTCGCGACCAAGACAACGACTATACGTTTAAGGTCGTTTCGGTTGAGGCCGTGCGTTAGGTTAGAAAGGACCCATCCGTCGGATGTGATGTATGCGGATGGTCAGAGGCGTGTCCCTTTTCCCGCCATTCCGGCCGTTCTCGCCTTCAGTGCGACATGAGGACGGGCGCTGTCATTGCTTCGAGGATGCCGCGCGTGGCTCCGCCGAGAATGAATTCGCGAAGGCGCGTGTGGCCGTACCCGCCCATGACGATGAGATCGGCAGCGCTGTCCGCGGCATGAGAGAGAATGATATTGGCCGCGTCGCTATCGGGCGCGACGATAGGTTTCAGATCGACCTTGAGCTTGTGGCGTGCCAGATGCTCGGCGATCTGCGCGCCACGCAGCTCTTCAAGCTGTTCTTTCTTCTCTATGGTGACGACATCGACGTGGCGGGCTCGCTTCAGAAACGGCATCGCATCGCCAACGGCGCGAGCGGCATTCCGGCTGTTGTCCCAGCAGACCATGACGCGGTCCAGCTTGACGCCCGTCCTTTGAATATAGGGAACGAGCAGGATGGGACGCCCCGAGTCGAATAGCGATGCCTCGATGACGAGGCTTTCCGGAATATCGTCTTCCGGCGTGGCCTGGCCCAGAATGGAAAGGTCGTAGTTCCTGGCGATCTCGCTGAAGGTGCCGGCGCAGCTTCCCAGGCCCTCGGGATAAATCAGCGAATCGGCCGCGATGTCGCGCGATCGTGCCTCATCGTCGAAGCTTTTCTGCGCCCGCTCGGCCTCGGCCTGCTGTTCGGCACGCCAGTCATCGAGAATCGCGGGCGTGATACCGTCGTATCCGACGGCGGCGACCGCGGGTTCATAGGCGAATGCGATTGCTGTCAGATGTGCGGTGAAGAGTTCGGCGACCGAGACAGCAAAGCCACTGACGACATCACGCGGCCGGCCGATCGGAAGATTCACGACGATGTCTTTGATCATGACCTTGTTCCATTTCCTGCAAATGCCTTTCAAGCATGGCAAGAGAATGGAACGATGCTTTGATCTGGCTCAACCGGAGCTCGGAGGGGAGTCTGTGCCAGAATCCTGGCCCGAATCTTGGTCCGAATCTTGGCCCAGGATCCCGGCTGTCAGCGCCATGCGAACCAGGTCCGACAGGCTTGCCGCCTCCATCTTGCTCATCACATTGGCGCGGTAAATCTCGATGGTCCGCGGGCTGATGCCGAGGTCGAAGGCAATGGTCTTATTGGGATGGCCGGCGACCAATCCGTCGAGCACCTGGCGCTCGCGGGCGCTCAATCGTGCGATGCGCTGTTCGATATTTAAGCGCAATGCCTGGTTCTGGTGTTCGGCGGCCTGGTTCGACAAGGCGGTGCGGACGGCGGTGAGCAGCAGTTCGTCGTCGAACGGTTTTTCGAGGAAGTCCGATGCACCGCATTTCATCGCCTCGACCGCCAGCGGCACATCGCCGTGGCCGGTGATGATGATCACCGGAACCGGGTTCTTCATCTGCCGCAGCCGTTTGAGAAGATCGATGCCGCTCATCTCCGGCATCCGGACGTCGGTGATGACGCAGCCGCTGTCGGTTGGCATGCGACTGAGGAAGGCAACGGCGCCCTCATAGGCCTTGACCGGAATCTTCGCGCTTTTAAGCAGGAAAACCAGCGAATCCCGCATCGCCTCGTCATCGTCTATGACATGAACAATGCCGTCAGCCTGCATCGCTCATCTCCTCGTTTGTTACCGTTCGCAAGGTGAACCGGAAAACGGTCCCGCCGCCGGGATTGGGCTCGGCCCAGATCTGGCCTCCGTGCGCTTCGATAATGGTGCGGCAGATCGAGAGTCCCACGCCCATTCCGTCACGCTTGGTGGTCATGAAGGGCTGAAACAGGTGCTGGGCGAAGTCGGGCGAAATGCCGGACCCGGTGTCGATGACGCTGATTTCCATCATGCCGTCGCGCGCCCCTTGCGTCGAGATGGTGAGGTGGCGAACGGGCGCGCTGGACATAGCCTCGACCGCGTTGCGGATCAGGTTGAGCAGGACCTGCTGAATCTGCACCTTGTCGGCCAGGACGAGATCGTGATCGCGGTTGAAATGAAACTGCGTTCGGATGCCATAGTCCTTGGCGCCGACGAGAGCGAGCGCGCTTGCCTCTTCCGTGATCTTGGCGATGCTTTCGACTTGCCGTTCGCTTTCTCCGCGGGCGACGAAGTCTCGTAGCCGGCGGATAATCTGACCGGCGCGGAGGGCCTGATCTGCCGACTTGTCGATGGCCTCGCGGATCGATGCCGATGTCTCGTCGGAATGTCCTTCGAGCAAGCGCTGGGAGCCCTTGAGGTAGTTGGTGATGGCGGAGAGGGGCTGGTTCAATTCGTGGGCAAGCGCTGATGCCATTTCACCCATTGCCGTGAGGCGGGAGATGTGAACGAGCTCCGATTGCAATTCCTGCAGACGTGCCTCGGCGTTCTGCCGTTCGGTCAAGTCGCGAATGAAGCCCGTGAAGAAGCGCTGATTGTTGGAGCGCATTTCGCCGACGGCGAGCTCCATCGGGAATGTCGAGCCGTCGCGGCGCTGGCCGACAACCACGCGGCCGATTCCGATGATGCGTGCTTCGTTGGTTCGGATATAACGGTCCAGATAGCCGTCGTGCTCTTCGCGATAAGGTGACGGCATCATGATCTTGATGTTCTGGCCGATCGCCTCGGCGGCGCGATATCCGAATAGACGCTCCGCCGCGGCGCTGAACGACTGGATGATGCCGCTTTCGTCGATGACGATCATTGCCTCCGGCACGGTATCGAGAATCGATTTGAGGTGGGCCTCGCGGGCCGCGGCAGCTCCGGCGTTGGTTGTGGCATCGACTTGGGCGCGATGCAGGTGGCTGCCGAACCAGGCCGCGACGAATCCAACGGCTGCAAAGGTAAAAACGCGAGCGAGGTCGATCGCGAAGGAAGGATGATGGATATCGATCAGCGTGCTGACGTTGCCGGCGATAAAAAGCTGAAGAATCATTGCATAAGCGGTTGCCGCCAGCCCCGGTCCCCAGCCGCCGAGGATGCCGGTGACAAGCACGGGAGCCGCGAGAAACAGGTACAGCGGCTGGTTCTCCAGAGTCGGCGCCAGCCAGCCGCGCACCGCGAAAATAAGCGACACCGTCGCCAATCCCGCGGCGTAGGCAACAAGCGGGCGGCGATGCAGCCAGAGCTTGAAATCAAGCAGGCCGGAGACGTCGCCAGGCTTGGGGGCTAAATCAGCCATTGCACGCTCGGACGTGGAAACGGTTCGCCGCGCCGCCCTCGCGTTGCCGCGGGCCGCCGGGCAGGTTCGGGGGTATGCCCGAACCCTCCGGGAAACTCCTTAGGGATGATACCTGAATTTTCTTTGCCTGTGATGGCAGCCATCCTGCGTTCGACCTATGGAGGGTTTGCCATGCTAACGCAAAATGCCGCGCCGATCCGTCCGTTTCCTGCGAGCCTGACATCCAGCCCGATGGCCCGTTCCGGCACCAGCTCGGAGAAAAAGATCATCGAATTGATGGGTGCACCCATGAATTTCAAGCGCGACGTTGAAATCTACGGAGAAAACGAGCCGGCGGACTATCTTTATCAGGTGGTCTCGGGCGCGGTGCTGACCTATCGCGTTCTCTGCGACGGCCGGCGCCAGATCGGCGCATTCTACATGCCCGGCGATGTCTTCGGGCTTGAAAGTGGCCAAGCTCACGTATTCTCCGCCGAAACCATCAGCGACACCAAGGTTCTCGTCGTCAAGCGTAAGGCATTGGAGACAACGGCCGGCCGCGACAGCGAAGTGGCCCGCCAGCTCTGGGAACTGACGGCACGCGAACTGGAGCGTGCCCAGGATCATATCCTGGCGTTGATCAAGACGGCCGAGGAGCGTGTGGTCAGCTTTCTCCTGGAAATGGCCGAACGCGCGTCCCGCGAAGGACAGATTGAGCTGCCGATGTCGCGGCGGGACATCGCCGACTATCTCGGCCTGACCATTGAAACGGTATCACGCACGATGACGCATCTTGAAAGCACGGCGGCGATCGAGTTGCGCACGTCGCGTCATGTGGTGTTGAAGAACCAGGCCAAGCTTCGCCGACTTAATGCTTGATGGTGGAACGCGGCGGTGGATGGTGGCTTTCTTCAGCCGAAAAGCCGTGGCGCGACGGGTTTGGGCAGACGCTGGCTGAACCGGTGGTGGCACGTGCGAGCATCTGCTGGGGAAAGACACCAGCAGGGGAAATCCGCAATGGCACACGAAATTCACGTCCGAGCCGGAAAATGGCCCGATTCCGTCAGTCTATTGGCTTGGCGCATGGCCGCTCTGCATATCGGTCCGGGTCAGGTCACGGACGACGACCGGCCCTTGTTCGATGAGATGCAAAGGCGATGCGCGCTTTGCAACAGCAGGGACCGGTGCAAGCACGATCTTTCAACCGCTCCTCACGATGACAAATGGCAAATCTATTGCGCTAACCGTGAAGCTCTATGCCGCCTGAGCCAGAACGCAGCGCGCGAAAAGGATTAGATGGCATGCACAGCCGCTCGCCGCTCGCCGCCGCGGCATTTTTCATGGTCTTTTTCCAATTCAGTGCTTCGCCGGGTTTTGGCGCTGGGCCCCTGTCGCCGTCCGCTCAGCGCGGACAAACGTTTATGCGGGCCAATTGCGCGGGGTGTCACTCGATTGACAAGGTGAGCGAGAGCCCTCTGGCCGCGGCGCCGCCATTGCGGACCTTGCATTTGAAATATCCGGTCGAGTCACTGCAAGAGGCCTTGGCCGAAGGCATCATCACGGGGCATCCCACCATGCCCGAATTCCGCCTCGATCCAGGCCAGATCGACGACGTCATATCCTATCTGAAATCCTTGGAGCAGTGAGGACGCCGAGCCTTTCGGCGGCTATCGCGCGACCGGGCTTTCCAACGATGCGATCGGCAGGCTGACGACTCGAACGGTCGGATCGCTCGGGCTTTCCGATATCTCAAAGCCCAGTTGGGCGCACATGCGAAGCATGGTCGCATTTTCCGTCAGCACTTCGCCTTGGAGCGCATCGAGACCTTCGTTGCGGGCGTAGTCGATCAACGTTTGCATCAAGAGCCAACCCAATCCTCGGCCTTTGAGGTCCGAACGCACCAGCACGGCAAATTCGGCGGTGCTGCTGTGGGATCGGCGATGCAAGCGGCCGACGCCGAGCATGTC
>JAFKKQ010000445.1 GCA_017304505.1 Hyphomicrobiales bacterium
GAAGTGATGGGTGAACCGTTCGAGGGCGACAACCTGGGTTGGGGCTTCGCCCCACACCTGCGTGACATCTTCGACGACAACGTCCATGTGGGCCACCCTCCGTCTCGCAATCTTATCGGCAGAAAGCCGGCCGGCGCTTTGGACGATCCGTCACAGGCACCGTTTCCTTTCCCATCGGTTGCCCCCCTGGGCAACCGAAAACGTGCACCGCAATGTCGCGGCGTCGCAACCGCGGGCTTGCCCCAGCGAGCACTATCGACTTCGCGGTGAGCCCACCCCGCGATCAGATGCGCCGCTGACGGCCGAAAACGCCGAAACCCGGCGCACACGCGGCGGCCATGCCTCCTCCCACCCGGCCGCGGGCTCCTCATTTCGAGGGGCGCACGGCCGAGCCGATTTGGCCGTCCAGGCCCATTGAGCATTGCTCAAGAAAGAGGCATTGAGATATTCCCACGCGGTCAGCGGGCACCCCGTCGAGGAACCACCCCGCCCGTGCTGCTGCCACCCCTGCCGTAACCGCCGTTGTCACGCGCCACGATCGACGGATGACTTTTGCCGGCTGCAAAGAAAGAACGGAAACAATCGATGCTCGATGAGAAATTGGAACCGATTTTTGCGGATGTCTTGCGCCGCAATCCTGGAGAGGACGAGTTTCACCAAGCCGTGCGCGAGGTGCTCGAAAGCCTCGGCGCCGTCATCGCCAAACATCCGCACTACGCCGACGCCGCGCTGATCGAGCGCATCTGCGAGCCGGAACGCCAGATCATCTTCCGCATCCCCTGGGTCGACGACAAGGGCGACGTTCACATCAACCGCGGCTTCCGCGTGCAGTTCAACTCGGCGCTGGGCCCCTACAAGGGCGGTTTGCGTTTCCACCCGAGCGTCTATCTCGGCACCATCAAGTTCCTCGGCTTCGAGCAGACCTTCAAGAATGCGCTGACCGGCATGCCGATCGGCGGCGGCAAGGGCGGCTCGGACTTCGATCCCAAGGGCCGCAGCGAGCGCGAGGTCATGCGCTTCTGCCAGTCCTTCATGCTCGAGCTGCACCGCCACCTCGGCGAATACACCGACGTGCCCGCCGGCGATATCGGCGTCGGCCAGCGCGAGATCGGCTACATGTTCGGCCAGTACAAGCGCATCACCAACCGCTACGAGTCGGGCGTGCTCACCGGCAAGGGCCTGACCTGGGGCGGTTCGCGCGTGCGCACGGAGGCGACCGGCTACGGCGCCGCCTATTTCGTCGAGCGCATGCTCGGCACCCGCAAGCAGGTCTTCGACGGCAAGAAGGTGCTGGTGTCGGGCGCCGGAAACGTCGCCATCTACACGATGGAGAAGGTCGCGGAGTTCGGCGGCAAGGTGATCGCGTGTTCGGACTCCAACGGTTACGTGCTGGACGAGAAGGGCATCGACCTCGACCTGCTCAAGGAGATCAAGGAGAAACGCCGCGGCCGCATCTCCGACTACGCCAAGGCCCGCGGCAACGACACCAAGTACATCGCCGGGGGGCGCATCTGGGAGGTGCCGGCCGACATCGCGATGCCGTCGGCCACGCAGAACGAGCTGACGGGAGCCGACGCCGCCAAGCTGATCAAGAACGGCGTGATCGCGGTGGGCGAAGGCGCCAACATGCCGTGCACGCCGGAAGCCGTGCATGCGTTCCTTCAAGCCAAGGTGCTGTTCGGTCCCGGCAAGGCGACCAACGCCGGCGGCGTCGCCACGAGCGCGCTCGAAATGCAGCAGAACGCCTCGCGCGATTCCTGGAGCTTCGAGGCGACCGAAGACCGGCTGGCCAACATCATGCACAACATCCACGACACCTGCGCCCAGACCGCCGAGGAATACGGCA
>JAFKKQ010000446.1 GCA_017304505.1 Hyphomicrobiales bacterium
AAGCGCGCCGTCTGCCGCGTGAGGTGGGCGGTCGAGACAACGACAAACGTTCGAACCTCGTTATGAGTCATTGTACTTCTCCTTTCTCTTGTGACGAGAACTCTCAGTCGAGACCCAGCTTTTGCGGCGACGTCGCCTGAAGCATCCATCGGGCGCCTTTGATCCGGCGGAGTATGTCGACGGTTGCGGGAATGCGGCCCAGCACCGTCTGGACGTGCCGTTCCGCGACGACACGCGTCGGCACACGCCGGCCGCTACCGATGCCGAGGGCGGGTCCGAAGCGGGCTTCTGCCTCGAAGATGCCGAAGGCATGGTGCCTGAACGCGAGGTGCTCCGGACCACCCGACCAGTTCCGGGTCTCCAGGAACCAGGAATGCAATGGAAGATAGGCGCTCGGGTCACCGCCGAAGCGAACGGCGCTCGCATTGGCAAGCTCGGCGCTGTCCGGCTCAGAGGTCGGCATCCAATTCGGCATATCGAAATCGATAAGCCAGACGGCCGCATAAGGCGGATGTGCGCAGTCTTCTTCAAGGTGCTGCATACCGAGTAGCTTGGTCGCGACCTCTACGCCGTCACTGTTGACGACCGAAGGTCCGAAAATCAAAACGGCCTCCCCGACGCCTTCGATATGATGTCGAAGCGCCCTGTGGGTGAAGCGGCACTGGACTGCTTTGGTGGCGTCGAACCAGGCGTGGCAGGGGTAGTAATCCTGCCATTGTCCGCCGAAGCGGCGCGCGGAGGAGCGCGCGTGATCATAGGGATGCATAAGTGCCTCCTTGAAGTGACGAGCGAGGATGAAAGAGGGTCAGCGCGTGGACGCTGAGGACGTTTCGATGAGCGCCTGGAAAGCGCGGTCGATGGTCTCGACGAGACCGCTTTCGACGCACCAGTCGTCGAAACTTGCCGGCGACGGTCGCGGCAGCAACGGCCGATAAAGTGGATAGGCCTCGCGTGCGTGATCCAATGGCAGCGCGTCGCTGCGCCAGGTATAATCGCCGCGTTTGTGCATGCGCCGGCGGTAGCGGGCGAGCGTCACCGCGTTCATGGCATGCGCCTGAGAACGTACATCGCGCAGGAAGTCGCGCAGGGCGTCATGAAGATCGTCGGCGGGCCGAGTATTCCGGATCGCCTTGAATTGGCCGACCTTCAACGTCGGCGCCTCAATCGAGCCTTCGAGCGCAATCTCGACGGTGGCGGCGCGATGGCCGTCGCGTCGTAACGACAGGATTTGTGTGTCGCCACGCCGGCAGACCTCGTAATAGCCGCCGACGCAATGCCTCATCTCGTTGCCCTCGATCACTAGATCGCTGGCCGAGGTCAGCGCGACAATCTCATAGCGGCCGTCGCGCGATCGCCAGGGCGCGCAGAGCGCCGACCAGCCGGGCCGTTCCGCCATATGTTCGTGGCGCAATGCCGAAAGCGAGGCCGCGCGGCGATGCCAGAGCACGCTCGCCTCCTGAAACGCCTTGGGCTTGCGAGCGCCAATAATGGCCCGGTGTAGACCAAGCAGAAACGCGCGATAGTCCGCGCTTTCCTGTCGCGCGTGTGGGAAATAGAGCTCGTTTGCGAATTGCTCGATGGCACGGTTGCGCAAAGGAACAGCCGGTCTGCGGTCGGCGACGATCGGACGAATGAGATCGTCCTTCAGTGCGAAAACAGCGTCCTGCACGCCCGCCTCCTTCTCGTCGAGATAGTCGGGGCGGATCAGATGCGTGCGAGGTGGCTGCAACCAAGGCGAATTTTGCCATGCGGTAGGTGCTTCCGGCTGGCCAGCGCCGGGCCATTCGTGGCGCGGGACCGAATACGTCTTGAGACGCCGCGCCGCGACTGCGAAGTCGT
>JAFKKQ010000447.1 GCA_017304505.1 Hyphomicrobiales bacterium
CTGCTCCAGTTGCTCGGCCAGCGCGACGAATAGCGGCAAGCAGCCGTCTGACGGCAAATTGGGCTCCGGCGGCCGGCCGGGGCCTTTTTTGTTCCGCTCACCCCGATTCCCCTCAGCCACCATAAACATTCGTTAATGGCGCCAGCCATATCTGGCGAAGGGCCGGGCGGTGCATTAGATTTTACGCACGTGGCTTGCCGGCCAATCGGCAAATCCAAAGCCCCGGCTCCGTCCGGGACCATAGAGGGAAAGCTGCAATGTCGGACTTTGATCGGAACATGGCGGCCCGCGGCGGCTTCGCTGACCGGGCGGCCGCGATCGATGCGGGGCTGCGCGCCTATATGCTCCGTATCTACAATTACATGGCAGCGGCCGTGGCGCTCACCGGTGTGACCGCGTGGGCGACCTTCAACGCCGCGGTGACAACCGATACCGCCGGCCAGATCGTCGGCCTGACGGCGTTCGGCAAAGCCGTGTTCGGCGGCCCGCTGATGATCGTATTGCTGCTCGGCACGCTGGGGCTGGTGTTCTTCATCAGCTTCCGGATCAACCGGCTGCAGTACTCCACGGCGCTGACGCTGTTCATGCTCTATGCCGGTCTGCTTGGCGTCGTCCTGTCGTCGATCTTCATGACCTACACCGGCGCCTCGATCACGCGGGTGTTCTTCATCTCCGCGGCTTCGTTCGGCGCGTTGAGCCTGTACGGCTATACCACGCAGCGCGACCTGTCGCCGATCGGCTCGTTCATGATCATGGGCCTGTTCGGCATCATCATCGCCATGCTGGTGAACATCTTCCTGAAGTCGTCCGGGCTCGACTGGGCGATCTCAATCATCGGCGTCGGCGTGTTCGCGGGCCTGACCGCCTGGGATACGCAGCGCATCAAGGAGATGTACGACTCGCGCGACGACCGCGACACGATCGGCCGCAAGGTGGTGATGGGCGCGCTGTCGCTCTACCTCGACTTCATCAACCTGTTCCTGATGCTGCTGCGCCTGATGGGCGACCGGCGCTAAGCCGCATCACGCTTGAAACGAAGCGCCCCGGCCCTCTCGCCGGGGCGTTTTCTTTTGTGCTTTGATACGCCAATGCCCGCGCTCACCATCCGCCCCGTCAGCCCCGCCGATATTGCCGCCATCACCCGCATCTACGCCCATGCGGTCACCCACGGCACCGCCTCGTTCGAGCTGGAGCCGCCGGACGAAGCCGAAATGACACGGCGCATGCAGGCCCTGGTCGGCGGCGGGTTTCCTTATCTTGTGGCGGAGGTTGGCAACGCCCTGGTCGGCTACGCCTACGCCGGCGCCTATCGGCCGCGCCGGGCCTATCGGTTCAGCGTCGAGGATTCGATCTATGTCGACGCCGCCGCTCATCGGAAGGGCGTCGGGCGCACACTGCTGACGCATCTGATCGAGGAAGCCGAACGACGCGGCTTCCGCCAGATGATTGCCGTGATCGGCGATTCCAATCAGGCCCCGTCGATCGAGCTGCACCGCGCGCTTGGCTTTCGCATGATCGGCGCGATCGAGAATGTCGGTTTCAAATTCGACCGCTGGCTGGACACGGTGCTCATGCAGCGCCCGCTTGGAACGGGCGCGACAGCCAAACCGCGGGCGTGACCCGATCAAGTCCGAAGGGAGCCGCGATCCCGCGAAGGCGATCAGACCGTGACCAGGCTCGGGCCCTTGTCGAGCACGCGCAGCACACGGTCGAGTTCGTGCCCGCGCCGCAGGATGAGGCCGGTCGCGGACACCACGCTGTAGGCGCCCTGGCGGCGCGCCAGCCGGGGATCCTTTTCGATGCGATAGATCGGCACCTC
>JAFKKQ010000448.1 GCA_017304505.1 Hyphomicrobiales bacterium
CCGCGCGCGGCAAGCGCGCCGCGCATCACACTTGTGGCAACACGTACCCCTCGGGCTGGGCGAATTTATGACAAGTTTCCGCAGCGCGCGCCGGCCGCCTGAGGCCGGACGACCGGGTGTGGTCGCGTCGCACCTTCCCGATCGGCATCCCCTCGCCGTCCTGTGCGCGCCGCACCCCACCTGTCACACTGCGCGGCGAACACCATTCTCCAAAATGCACCGAGCCCCCGACGGAGGTTCGGGGGCTCGGCGTGGAGGACTGCAAGGATGGCGCGGAGCGTCAGAGCCGATAGAGGATCTGATCGGTCCAGAACCGCTCAAGCCGGTGCAGCGACTTGTTCAGGGTCGCGAACTCGTCGGCGCTGATGCCACCGACTTGCTCCACCGTGCGGACGTGCTTCTGGTAGAGGTTCTCGACGATGTCGCGCACCTCGCGGCCGCTGTCCGTCAACCGGATACGAACCGAGCGACGGTCAACGCGCGAACGTTGGTGGTCGAGGAAACCCATCTCGACGAGCTTCTTCAGATTGTACGAAACGTTGGAGCCGAGATAGTAGCCGCGCGTCCGCAACTCACCCGCGGTCAATTCCTTGTCGCCGATGTTGTAGAGCAAGAGTGCCTGCACCGAATTGATATCGGAGCGCCCGCGGCGATCGAACTCATCCTTGATGACGTCGAGCAATCGCCGATGCAAACGCTCCACGAGCGTCAAGGCATCGAGATAGAGCGGCCGGATATGATCGAACTTCGCCTGACGATCGGCGGGCTCGACCGTTTTGACAACGGTCTTCATCATGACGCCTTCCCGTGTATTTTTGTTTCACGCAGCGGGCCCTGTTTTCCCGCCGATGCGCAGGACCATAAGCGCCATGATTGAAGATCGGCTTAAATTGTAGAATAAACTTTTGGTATCTTGGAGATGGTGAATCCGCCGTATCTCTCAAATGTTTTCGGCCCGATTCATATCGTGTTCACCCTCCTCACCGGCGCAATCCCGAAATGGCACGGCCGGCCGCCGTTCTCTCCCTACGATTTGGCTTTTTCGTCGTCTGCCAGCAGGGCCGTATCCCTCGACCACTCGTGCTGCGTTTGGCAGTAGGGGCAGAAAACCTTGCCCGTAAATGGCGGGAGAAGCGAAAACGACGCATCGTCGATTTCAATCCCACTGTCGATCGGCTTTCCCGTCACAATGCACGCCGTCACGATCCTCGCCATGAGCCACCTTCCTTTTGCCACGTAGGCGGCAGGTTAGGCGTATGTTCAAGGCGTCAGCCATTAACTTTGACATAGCGCGCCGGATAATCGGCAATCGCGTTCCGATCAGATGAACGGCCGCCGGGCGCGCGGCCGCGTCTGCTCGCAATTGGCAACTTCCGCCAGCCCTTCCCGGTCAAGCAACTCGAAACGCCGCTCCTTCCAGCGGACCACTTTCGTCGCAAGAAGCCGCTGCAGCGTCTTGTTGGTGTGAACAAGCGACAATCCCAGTGTGTCGGCGATGTGTTGCTGCGTGAACGGAAATTGTATGGAGTTGCTTTTGGCCAGGCCAATCTCTTCGGCGCGCTGAAACAGCGCAAACAACAGATAGGCCACACGTTCGAGCGCGGTGCGCCGCCCGACGTTCAGCAACTGCTCGTCGAGGATCTGCTCCTCGCGCGCGGCAAGCCATGTGACGTCGAAGGCGAGAGTGGGAAAATCGGTGTAAAGAGTCCAAAGCTTTTCGCGCGGGAATACGCACAACAACATATCGGTGAGCGCCTCGACCGAATGCTGCATCTCATCGTTGATTGAGCCCTGCAGCCCCAGGAAATCCG
>JAFKKQ010000228.1 GCA_017304505.1 Hyphomicrobiales bacterium
TCTCGCGGCCGCGGACGCTTCCCACGCCGGGCGCGGCTGTCAGGCGGCCTGGATCGATCGCAATCTGAAGCTCAACGACATTCTCGTGGTGGGGACGCACAACAGCTACAAGGTGGAAGTGCCGCGGCCGGTGATGGCGAGGGTCCGCGCAACTGCGCCCGATCGCGCGATCGAACTCGATTATCGGCATCGCCCGCTTGCCGAGCAACTCGATGCCGGGGCGCGCCAGCTCGAGATCGACGTCTATAACGATCCGCATGGCGGGCGCTTTGTCGATCCCGCAGCATTCCGCGCGGCCGGCATATCGCTGGATCCCGCGCGGCGGGCGGCGCTTGCCCAGCCGGGCTTCAAGGTGATGCATGTTCAGGACGTCGACGTCCTAAGTTCCTGCGTAACCTGGCGCGCCTGTCTCCAAATCGTCCGGCGCTGGTCGCTCGCTCACCCGGGCCATGCGCCGATCCTGCTGATGGTCAACGCCAAGACGGACGCGGCCGAAGTGGAAGGTGGCGTGGATGCCCTGCCGTTCGACGAAGCCGCTTTCGACGCTCTGGATCGCGATGTTCGCGCGGTATTTCCGCCCAGCGCGCTGATCGTGCCCGACGATGTGCAAGGCAGCTACCCGACCCTGCGCGAGGCCGTTCTGCACGGTGCCTGGCCCACCCTCGGTCAATCGCGGGGCAAGGTTCTGTTCGCACTGGACGAAGATGAGGCGAAGGTCGCGATCTACCGCGGCAAGCGGCGGTCGCTCGAAGGAAGGGTGTTCTTCGTCAATGCCGACGAAAACTCTCCAGCGGCGGCCTATCTGACGCTTAACGATCCGCTCGCGGAGGGGGAGCGGATCCGCAAGGCAGTCGCGGCGGGCTTCATCGTCCGCACGCGTGCCGATGCGGGAACGGTCGAGGCGCGGGCGAACGATACGCACCGGCGCGACGCGGCGCTGGCATCGGGCGCGCAATTTGTATCGACCGACTATCTCTGGCCTGAGGCGCGGCTTAACAACGATTATCGGGTACACTTGCCCGGCAATGCGCGGGCGCTCTGCAACCCGGTGAGACGGCCGGACCGATGCGACGGCGCGGCAATCGAAAGGCCCGCTTCCGTAAGCAAAAGGCGCGCGGGCCGGCGCTGACCGGCGCCGGGTTCGGGCAGGTCGAGGCGCCCCCGGATTAATTTGCACTACCAGTTCGGAATCGAGACGTAATGTCACAGATCTGTCCCGGTACTGTGCTTAGGGGCCCTTGGTTCATACCAGTTTTGACGGGGCAATCATGACGAAACAACGTTCGATTCGCGCGGCGCGGCCGCATTTCAAAAGCATGCTGCTGGCAACCGCCACGGTTCTCGCGATCTATCCGCAAGTTGCCTTTGCGGAGGAAGCTGCGGGGAATTCGTCGGACACCATTGTCGTCACTGGCTTCCGCAAGGCCTTGAGCGACGCGCGGAAGATCAAGAAGGACGCGGTCATCCAGAAGGACGTGATCGTCGCGGAAGACATGGCGAAGTTCCCGGAACTGAACCTGGCCGAATCGCTCCAGCGCCTGCCTGGCGTGCAGATCACTCGCGAGGCGGGTGAAGGGCGCCGCATCTCGCTGCGCGGGCTCGGCTCGGACTTCGCGAGGGTGCAGCTCAACGGCATGGAAGTGCTGGGCAATGTGGACTCGGCGCAGGACAGCCGCGGCCAGCGGACCCGCGACCGCGCATTCGACTTCAATATCTTTGCCTCCGAACTGTTCTCCAAGGTGGAAGTCGAAAAGACGTACCAGGCCGCGCAGAACGAAGGCGGCATGGCC
>JAFKKQ010000229.1 GCA_017304505.1 Hyphomicrobiales bacterium
CATTCGGTGCCGACCACGTGCTGATGGGCACCGACTATCCCTACGACATGGCGGACTTCGACCCGGTCGAACACGTGGTGTCGACCGGCTTCGACGCCACCACCACCGCGGCCATCGTCGGCGGCAACGCGAAGAAACTGCTGGGGCTGTAAACCTTAGAGCCTATTCGCCCCGGCGTTGAAGCAACCTCCGTTCGTTCCCGCGGAAGCGGGAACCTAGTCTTTGGCCGGAAATACTGGGTCCCCGCTTCCGCGGGGACGAACGGGCGATTCAATCTCAAACAAACCCGCTCTAAGCGTCGAGGAAATCCACCAGCGCGGTTTCTTCGATCACCGCCTGGGCCGTGCTGTAGCGGCCGGCGTGCGCACGCTCCTCTTCGGTGCGCGTCGCCTGCAAGTAAGCGCCGAGATGACGCGCACGCTCGATAACGCGGCGTCCGACCGGCAGCCGCTGCGCCTCGAACCGCTTCAGCGCCGGCTCGGCATCGTCCGCGGCCAGCGCATCCGCCAAAGCCAGCGCATCGTCGGATGCTTTCGACACACCCGCGCCGACATGCGGACGCGCGACGAAGGCCGCGTCGCCGATCACGGCAACCCGGCCGAACGCCATACGTGGCGTTTCCAGATCGTAGATCGGCTGCAGCACCGGCTCGTCCATCAGCCGCGCGATGGCGCGGAATTGCGGCGCCAGCAACCGCTCGGCGGCGGCCCGCATCGCCGCGATGGCATCGCGGCGGATCAGCGGTGGCGGAATCGAAATCGAATGCGTGACCCCGCTCTCGTCAGTCAATAGCCGGCGCAGTTCCGTATTCTCGTCCGCCGGTCGATACCAGACCACATTGCAGCGCCGATGGCCGGGCCGCAGATCGTTGTCCGGCCCCGCCACCGGATAGGACAGGAATTGCTCGCCCGGCGGCAAACAGAAGCTCATCGTTTCGAACAACTCACGATGAACCGCAGGCGGGATTGTCTCCTCCGGCAGCAGCGAGCGCCACGCAACATAGCCGGCGTAGAGCGGACCGAGATCGGGCAGCAGTTGCGCCCGCACCGTGGACCGGATGCCGTCGGCGCCGATCAGCACGTCGGCCTCCGTGATGGTGCCATCGGAGAGGCGCACGACGACCGACCGGGCGTTCTGCTCAAACCGCTTCAGGCCGATATTGCGGTGATAGTGCGCCGCCGGAAACGCATCGCGCAGGATGCGATAGAGCCGTTCCCACGCAGTCAATGTCTGCGGGCATTCGGTCTGAACGACGACGCGGCCCTCGGTATCGAAGATCTTGCGGATGGTCGTCGAAACGCCGAGATCGACGGGATCGATGCCGAGCCCGCGCAAGGCCGCAAGAACGCCGGGCTGTGCGACGATACCGGCGCCGCGCCCCGCCAGCTCGCTTTCAACCCGCTCGTAGATGTCCACCTCGAAGCCGCGCGCCCGCAATTGCAGGCCCGCGAACAGGCCACTCATCGAGCCGCCGATCACGACAGCCCGCTTTCCCCTTGTTATCGACACTCCGCTGACCATTCTTTCAGTCCAAAAAATTTCCTATATTGTTCCAACAACCATTGGAGGAACGCTATGGCTCTGACCATGCTGGACAAGAAGGCCGTCCAGGAGGACCGCAGCGAGTGGCCGGCCGCGATCAAAGCCGAATTCGAGCGCGAGAGCCGGCAACACAATGGCTGCGTCGGAACGGAACTTCTATCGGAAACCGACAAGGTGCGCGTCTGGATCATCCGGCTCCAACCGGGCGAGCGGGTCGGCTTCCATCGCCATGTGCTGAATTACT
>JAFKKQ010000230.1 GCA_017304505.1 Hyphomicrobiales bacterium
GGTAGCCGCCGCCGCGACGTTTCGCTTGACCGCGGCGGCTTTCCGCCCCCTTTCAGGGGAGGAAGACCGCGCCGCGAGTCCCACCGCCCGCCTGCGGGGTGGGGTCGCGCGGTCCGATGACAGTCCGACGCCCGGAACGCCAATGGCCGCTCAGAACAACCGCTCCGATCCCGACGCACCCTTCTGGCGGCGCAAGGCCATGAAGGACATGACCCGCGAGGAGTGGGAGAGCCTGTGCGACGGCTGCGGCCGCTGCTGCCTGAACAAGCTGCAGGAGGAGGGCACGGACCGCACCTATTACACGGATGTGGCGTGCCGCCTGCTCGACGGCCACACCTGCCGGTGCAGCGACTATGCGAACCGCTCCGCCAAGGTGAAGGACTGCGTCACGCTCACCTCGCGCAACATCAACCGCATCTCCTGGCTGCCGCCGACCTGCGCCTACCGGCTCGTGGCCGACGGCAAGGATTTGTACTGGTGGCACCCGCTGGTCTCGGGCGACCCCGACACGGTGCACCAGGCCGGCGTCTCGGTGCGCGGCAAGCTCGGCGCGAGCGAGGTCGATGTACCCGACCGCGAGCTTGAGGATCACATCGTGAGCTGGCCGCTGAAGTGGCCGAAGGGGGCGAAGGAGAAGGCGGCGCCATCAAAGAACGAGCGGGCGAAGGAGAGGAACGGGCGGCGAAAGTCGGGCCGATAGCCGAGACCCATGAGCCCCACTCAGTCCCTTACCTCTATTCGCGGAATTTCAGACCTATACTTCTTCGCATTCGGAAACGGGCCTGGACCGGACGTCCGCGCGTTAAGGGGCCGGGGTGAAAGGGACCGGGTTTCGATCCGTTGCATTGTCGGAGCCCCTCGTCAGGAGACTCAAAACATGCCCAGCACCGTGCGTTTGCATCGCGTCCTCGCAACGAAGCCGGACAAGGTCTATCGCGCCTTCGTCGAAGCCGACGCGATGGCGAAGTGGCTGCCGCCCAACGGCTTCACCTGCACCGTCCATTCCTTCGACGCGAAGGTCGGCGGCACCTTCAGGATGTCGTTCCGCAACTTCACCACGGGCGCGAGCCATTCGTTCGGCGGAAAATATCTGGAGCTCGTGCCCGGTGAGAGCCTGCGCTACACGGACACGTTCGAGGATGCCAATCTGCCAGGCGAAATGCAGGTGACGGTGGCGCTCAAGCCGGTGTCCGTCGGCACCGAGGTGACCATCGTGCAGGACGGCATTCCCGACGCCATTCCGGCGGAGGCGTGCTATCTCGGCTGGCAGGAGTCGCTGCGAAATCTCGCCAGGCTTGTCGAGCCCGAAATCAATCAATAGGGGCGAACGACCGTCGCGTCTTCCGATCCGGTGTCCTCGCCTGGCGGCGATCGCAGTCCTTTGCAGCCTTTGCATGAGCCGGCCTGACTTGATCCCGCCGCGCTGCGGTTCGACAATGCATGTTTTCCATCCCGACAACGAATAAAGGCGCGTCATGACAACGGTTCCGGCCATCACCTCCTTCATCGGCGAAGAAATCGCTCCCGGCAGCGCGGGCTTCGAGTGGGTTCGCCCGCAGGACGGCCAGGTGGTCGGCCGGATCGCCGAGGCCGGCAAGAGTGGCGTCGATGCCGCTGTGGCGGCGGCCAAGGCGGCGTTCGCGGCGAACCGCAAGGCTCCCGCGCATCAGCGCATCGCGTGGCTGAAGGCCGGTGCGGCGGTGCTGACCAAGAACGCGGAGGAACTGGCAACGCTGATCTGCGAGGACGTGGGCAAGCCGATCCGCGTGTCCAAGTTCGAGGGCC
>JAFKKQ010000132.1:0-3369 GCA_017304505.1 Hyphomicrobiales bacterium
GCCGCGGCGGCTGATCTGCCCCCGCCCCTGGGTGCCATCGGCGCATTCGATGCGAAACGCCTTGCCGGTGAGCAGGCGCACGACGTCACTGGCGTTCACGTCCCGGCCCGCATTCGCCGGCCCCGTCGCGGCGACCACGATGGCGGCCGCAAAGCCCGCACCGACGATACGGTGGATCATTGACATCATGACTCCCGCGTTCGCGAATTTCGCTCTCTTTGCAGCGCGCTCATCTATCACCCGCGCGCGTCACAAATCGCCCGTGAACTGTTTCAACGGTTAATGTTTGGACCGGCGGAAGGCTGTCCGCGGCGCGGCAAGACGATTAACCACACCGCAAGGGCGGCGTCATGGGCCGCACCCGCCGGATCGAATGAACGGCGATGGGAAAAACAGGGTTCAGTCCGGCGCGATCGAGGCGCGCAACTCGTGCAGTTTCAGTGCCGGGCGATGGAGACCGGCCCGTGCACTGCCGCGGGTGAAGTTACAATAGGCAAAGCCGAGACCCGAGATCGAACCGCGGAAGCTCACCGAGCTGGTGCGGTCGACGTTGAAGCAAGGTTCGAACGGAATGCCGCGCAGCGAAGCGCAGTAGCGGCCGCCTTGGGCCCGCAACGTTCCGGCCGGCAGCACCACATACCGCCGCGGCCCGCTGCCGCCGATCTGAATGTAGCCTGCGACCGAGCCATCGGCATTGATCCGGCCGTTTCCGGTGGTGCCGTCGAAGCATTGGTAAGCGAAATGCTTGCCGGCGATGAAGCGGCGCGCCTCGTCTGCCCGCAGTTCCTCGGCCCCGGCGGGGACCGTCCACATCGCCACGCAGGTAAGCCCCCCGAGCAATGCGGCCCAATGTCGACGCTTCACCACCATCCCCCCAACTCCACTTGGTCGCGGTCCATACGGCCCGCGGACCGATTGCCATAGGGTTCGAGCGATCATGCCCGACGTTCGTAGCCAAATCCTGAACGTCTTTACCGGATATTGACCACGATCCGGCCTCGAACCCGACCTTCGAGGATCGCTCCCGCCTCCCCGATCACATCCGAGAGGCCAATTTGACGGGTCATGGCTTCGAGTTTGCCGCGATCGAGCTCGGATTCCAAGCGCCGCCATGCGGCCCGGCGCAGCGCCTGTGAACATTGCACGGAGTCGATGCCCAAAAGCGACACTCCGCGCAAAATGAACGGTGCGACACTACCGGGCAGGTCCATCCCCCCGGCCAGGCCGCAGGCCGCGATGGCGCCGCCGTATTTCGTCATCGACAGCAGATTGGCGAGCGTCGTCGAGCCGACCGAATCGATTCCGGCTGCCCAGCGCTCCTTGGCGAGAGGCCTCGCCGGCTCCGAAAGCGCGTTGCGGTCGATGATTTCGCTCGCCCCCAGGCCCTTGAGATATTCAGCCTCCTGCGGCCGCCCGGTCGAGGCGATAACCGTAAAGCCCAGCCCTGCGAGCAGCGTGATCGCGGCGGAGCCAACCCCGCCGGCCGCACCCGTGACAATCACCGGCCCTTGGTCGGGCCGAAGCCCGTGGCGCTCCAGAGTCATCACCGCCAGCATCGCGGTGTAGCCCGCGGTGCCGATGGCCATCGCCTCGCGCCCGCTCAGTCCGGCTGGCAACGGCACCAGCCAATCGCCCTTGACGCGTGCGCGCTCGGCATAGGCGCCGAGATGGGTTTCCCCCACGCCCCAGCCGTTGAGGATGACCTTATCGCCAGACTTCCAATCGGGGTGCGAGGAGGTTTCCACCTCGCCGACAAAATCGACGCCGGGGATCATCGGAAACCGGCGCACCACCGGAGCCTTGCCGGTGATCGCGAGCCCGTCCTTGTAGTTGATGGTCGACCATTCGACCCGGACGGTGACGTCGCCCTCCATCAGATTGGCGTCGTCGAATGTGGTCAGGCTGACGGTCTGCCCTTTGTCGGCTTTCTCGATGACGATGGCCTTGAAGCTCGCCATGCCGCCTTCTCCCTCAGCCGCCTTGCGTCACGCCGGTGTCGGCGAGACCGCCGGCCGGGCCACGGGACGCTCGACAATCGGCAAATTGATGATGGCGGAGGCGACACCAAAGAAAATCGTCGCCCACCAGATCACGTCATAGGAGCCGGTGCGCTCGAACAGCACACCGCCGAGCCAGACGCCGAGGAAGCCGCCGACCTGGTGGCTGAAGAACGACACGCCCAGCAACATCGTCAGCCAGCGCGGCCCGAACATGATCGACACCAGCGCCGAGGTCGGCGGGATGGTGGACAGCCAGAGCAAGCCCATTGCCGCGCCGAAGATCAAGGTCGTAACCGAGCCCGGCGGCAGCGAGATAAACACCAGGATCGCCACTGAGCGGCTGAAATAGATCGCCGACAGCAGGTAGCGCTTGGGCATCAGGTTGGCGATGTAACCGGAGGCCACCGAGCCGACAATATTGAACAGACCGATAACGGCGAGGGTCCAGCCGCCGATCGATGCCGGCAATCCGCGATCGACCAGATAGGCCGGCAGATGCACGGTGATGAAGAACAATTGGAAGCCGCAGGTGAAATAGCCGAGCGTGAGCAACACATAGCTTCGGTGCCCGCATGCTTCCACCAGGGCCTGCACCACGCTCTGGCTGGGCGCCGTTGCTTCACGCGGACCCGATGCTTGCCGCGGGGACGACAGCACGAACGACAACGGCAGCATCAACAGCAGGATCGCGCCGAAGGTCAGAAGCGCGTTCTGCCATCCGGCGTTATCGATCAGCGCAACGGCAAGCGGCGAGAACAGGAACTGTCCGAACGAGCCGGCGGCGGTGCCGGCGCCGAACGCAATCGTCCGCCATTGCGGCGGTAAGAGCTTCGCGAAGGCCCCGATCACCAGCGTGAACGAACAACCGGCAAGACCGAAACCGATCAGCACACCGGCCGACATGTAGAGTTCGAACGGGCTTTGCGCGAATGCCATCCAGACAATGCCGATCACATAGAGCAACGCGCCGGCTGCAAGGACCAGCGGCGCGCCGAACCGATCGGCGAGCGCGCCGGAGAACGGCTGCCCCGCGCCCCACAGCAGCATCTCAATCGCCAGCGCGAGGCCAAACTGGTCGCGACCCCAGCCATGCGCGGCATCCATCGGCGCGAGGAAGAAGCCGAAGGTCGAGCGGGGCCCGAAGCTGATCAGGCCGATCAGGCAGCCGCAGACCAGAATGACCAACGGCGCGCGCCAAAAGGATCGCTGTTCTGTCGAAGACATGGACATGGAATGCCTATGCGGTTGCAGCAGGAGCGAGACGATTCACCGGCCGCTCGACGATGGGCAGATTGATGACAGCCGACGCGACACCGAAAAAAGCCGACAGCCACCACACCAGATCGTAGGAACCCGTGCGCTCGAACGC
>JAFKKQ010000132.1:3407-19595 GCA_017304505.1 Hyphomicrobiales bacterium
AACGCCAGGCCGCCGAGCCAGACGCCGAGGAAGCCGCCGACCTGATGGCTGAAGAAAGCAAACCCGAACAGCATGGTCAGCCAGCGCGTCCCGAACATCAGCGCCACCAGACCCGATGTCGGCGGCACGGTGGAAAGCCAGAGCAGCCCGGTGATCGCGCCAAACACCAGCGTCGAACCCACGCTCGCCGGCAGCGTAATGAAGACGACGATGGAGAGTGCACGGGCAAAATAGATGCTCGACAACAGGTAGCGCTTGGGCATCCGGCCGGAAAGCCAGCCCGAGGCCAGCGAGCCGATGATGTTGAACAGTCCGATCAGCGCGATGGTCCAGGCACCGATATCAGCGCCGAGCCCGCGGTCGACCAGGTAAGACGGCAAGTGCACCGTGACGAAGGCAAGCTGGAAGCCGCAGGTGAAGAAACCCAGCACGAGCAGGACATAGCTGCGATGGCCAAACGCCTCGCTCAGCGCCTGACGGCCCGACTGCGGTTTCGCGGCGGACGACGCGCCGGCGCCACGCGGCGTCGCCAGCAGCACCGACAGCGGCAGCACCAGCAGCATCATGCCCGCAAAAACCAGCAGCGCCGTGTGCCAGGAAAACACCTCGATCAGCGCATGCGCCAACGGAGAAAACAGAAACTGGCCGAACGACCCGGCGGCGGTGCCGGCGCCAAAGGCAAACGCGCGCCAGTCTTCCGGCACGAGCTTGCCGAGCGCGCCGACCACCATCGGAAACGAGCAACCGGCCAAGCCGAAACCGATCAGCACGCCAGCCGAAACATCGAGCGTCAGCGTCGTCGGCGCATAAGCCATCCCGGCAAGGCCGAGGCCATAAAGGATGGCGCCCACGGAGAGCACGCGAGCCGGTCCGAAGCGATCGGCAACGCCGCCGGCGAACGGCTGCACCGCACCCCACACCAGGTTCTGCAGCGCGATGGCGAACGAGAACGTTTCGCGGCCCCAGCCGTGCTCGAACGATAAAGGTGTGAGGAACTGTCCAAGCGCCGAGCGCGGCCCAAACGAAATCAGTGCAATGGCGCATCCGACTGCAATGACGACCGCAGGCGTCTGCCAAATGGGCTTTGCCGAAGCGGGCTTCGTCGGCGCAGACGCAGTTGCTGTCGACATGGGACGCCCCGGAATGGCACGCGGCGAAGCGGCGTGCGGCAACGGCACCATTTAATCGGTCGAGCCTAACGGCCAAAGCGAAAGTTGGTGATGTCTTCGATTTGTCCCACGCATGGCTGCGCCCGCTGCAGGGACTAGCGCGGTTTGGCGCAACGTGTTATATGATTTGCTCCAAGTGAGGATAACGGAACTGGAACCGACCTGCGTGTCGGACGTTTTCGACTCCATATATGCTCATATCGAGCATATATGGGCCTAACCCCTCACCTGGACGAAGGAGAGCATGCCATGCCGGTCGTGGAAACCGTTGGTCCGCTGGACGAGCGGCGAGCGGCCCCCTCGCCCGCCGCGTCGGACGGCGCCGCACTCCGCAAATTCGGCGCGCTGCCTGTGCCGTCACTGGAGTGGAACGCAGAGGTCGAGCGCCAAACCGCGCGTCTCTATGAGCGCATCAAGAATGTCGTGCCCTCCGTGGAGTGGCCGTTCTTTGCGCCCTACGTGAAGGCGATCAACGCGATCAAGAAAGAGCGCAACGCGGTCATCCTGGCGCACAACTACCAGACGCCGGAGATCTACAACTGCGTCGCCGATTTCGTCGGCGACAGTCTCCAGCTGGCGCGCGAAGCCGCCAAGGCAAAGGCCGACGTGATCGTGCAGTGCGGCGTGCACTTCATGGCCGAGACGGCTAATATCCTGAATCCTGAAAAGACCGTCCTGATCCCCGATCTCGAGGCGGGCTGCTCACTCGCCTCCGCCATCACCGGCGAGGACGTGCGGATGCTGCGCGAGCGGTTCCCAGGCGTCCCGGTGGTCACCTACGTCAACACGTCCGCCGAGGTGAAGGCCGAAAGCGACATCACCTGCACGTCGTCAAACGCCTTGCAGGTTGTCGAAAGCCTGGGCTCGGAGCGGGTGATTTTTGTGCCCGATCAGTACCTGGCGAAATACGTCGCCGCGCAGAGCAAGGTGAAGATCATCGCGTGGAAGGGCTCGTGCGAGGTGCATGAGCGCTTCACCGGCGACGAACTGGAAATGATCCGCGCCAATGATCCCTCGGTGCAGATCGTCGCGCATCCGGAATGCCCGCCGGATGTGATCGCGGCGTCAGATTTCACCGGCTCGACCGCCCACATGATCGACTGGCTGCGCAAGAACAGACCGAAGCGCGTCGTCCTCGTCACCGAATGCTCGATGGCCGACAACGTGCAGGCGGAGCTGCCGGACGTGGAATTCACGCGGCCGTGCAACCTTTGCCCGCATATGAAGCGGATCACGCTGCCGAAGATCCTCGACAGCCTGCTTTATACGAAAGAGGAAATCGTGGTTGCCCCCGCCGTTGCCGAGAAGGCGCGCCGCGCCGTCGAGCGGATGATCCACCTCAAGAGTTGACAACCCGACACAACGCCTTGGGCCGGATCAGCCCGGCAATGGCGACAACAAGGAACAAATACGATGCTCACGCAAGCCACCGGAAGTCTGATCGAATCCTTGCTCTATCCCGGCGGGTTCCTTTCGCCGCTGGAGATCGACGAGGCGGTGACGCGCGCGCTCGCCGAAGATCTCGGCCGCGCCGGCGACGTCACCTCGATCGCAACGATCCCGCCGGGCACGCCGAGCCGCACCGTGCTCGCCGCGCGCAAAGCCGGCACCATCGCCGGCCTGCCCCTGGTCGCCGCCAGCTTCCGCAGGCTTTCGCCCGACATCGAGATCGTGCCGCTGGCGCGCGACGGCGCGGCGGTCGAAGCAAAAGCCGCGCTGATGCATATCAACGGTGATGCCCGCGCCGTGCTTTCCGCAGAGCGCGTGGCGTTGAACTTCCTGCAGCACCTCTCCGGCATCGCCACTGCGACCGCCGCCTATGTCCGCAAGGCCGGCAAGACCCGCATCTGCTGCACCCGCAAGACCACACCGGGACTGCGGGCGCTGGAAAAATACGCCATCCGGTGTGGCGGCGGATTCAATCATCGGTTCGGGCTCGACGACGCCATCCTGATCAAGGACAACCACATCGCGGTTGCGGGCGGCATCCGCGCCGTGCTGGAGCGAGCCCGCTCCGCCGCCGGCCATCTGGTGAAGATCGAGATCGAAGTGGATTCGCTTCCACAGTTGCAGGAGGTGATCGACTGCGGCCTCGCCGACGTGGTGCTGATCGACAATTTCGACGTCGCGTCCATGAAGAAGGCCGTGGCGATGGTGAACGGCCGCCTGATCATCGAGGCGTCAGGCGGCATCACGCTCGACAATGTCGCCGAAATCGCCGCGACCGGCGTCGATTACGCATCCTCGGGCGCGCTCACGCATTCGGCTCCCGCGCTGGACATCGGTCTGGATATCGAGATGTGAACGGCGCAAGGCAGCACCGGCAAACAGCGTCGATTTGAACGTCAAGGATGCGAAGCCCGGTTACAGCTTCGCCTTTTTCGCCGCGTCATCCGCAGACTGCGCCTGCGATTGGTTGAGCGGCGGCACGTCGGAGCCATCACCCCACGCGCGCGGACGATAGAAGCTGTGCACGCCGATCTTGTACAGCTTCTTCATCTCATTCACCCATGACGGATGCACCCAATAGGCGTGGTAGTGCGTGGAATGGCCGATCTCGGGCAGCCACAGCTTGCCGTCGAGCATGTCGTGCGCGATGCCTTTCGCCTGCTTCCACATGTCGGGCTCGGTCACCACGTCGGGGATGCCGTCGCAAGCGAAGGTGAATTGACAGGCAAGCTTGCGGTTGGCGTTCTGGTAGACGACGCCGCAAACGTTGGTCGGATAGAAGCCCGAGAACACCCGGTTCATTACCACTTGGGCAACGGCGATCTGGCCGCGCTTGGGCTCACCACGCGACTCGAAATAGACCGCCTCGGCAAGGCACTTCTCGGACTTGGCGCGGTGCTTCGCGTCGAGGCCGAGTCGTTCGGCGGGAGTCTTCGGCCGCCGGCCGGGACCGGTCACTTCGCCCTTCGCGGCCACGCTCTCGCCGGCGTCGGACGGCTTCGCACCGGGCGAAACCGGCGCAGCCGACGGCGTCACGAAATTGAAATCGGCAGCCTGCGGCGAAGCCAGAGCCGAGCGCTTGATGTCAGGGTCGCGCACGGGCGCCGTCTCCAGCAGCGGCTCCTCCTCCATCGGCCAGGACTGAATCGGGCCGACCGCCTCGCCCTCCCGGCTGCCGCCAAAGTAAAGACGGCCGAGCCGGATCGTCGCGTTGCTGTCGTCGACCGTGTCGGCCAATGGCGTACCCATTGAGGCCACCTGCGTCGACGACGGCAACGCCGCCAACACATACGACGGCGGCGGCCTGGATTCCGATCGCCGGCCGAGGGTCGGCTCGAGGGGCTTCAATTCGAGCTCGGGCTTCGACTCCGGTGCGGCATCGTTCCCCGGCGGCAGCACCTCCGCCGCGTCGGGCTTGGACTGCGACACGGCTGACACGATGTCGGCCTGGACCGCTGGCCCGGTCGCTGCGGGGGGTGGCTCCGCCTGTTGTGCCGACGGCACGGCAACCGGCCTGGTGAAGGTCACCGTCTTCACCCGGCCGGGCATGAGATCGCGTGTGCCCGTGGCGGGTGGCGGCTCCTGCTGAGGCCGTGGCCGAGCCAGCAAATCGCCCTTGAGCCTGCGGTTGACGACCGGGAAATCGAGCCGCGGCCGATGCAGCATTGCGCCCGTTGCGATCGAGCGCGGCACGCCCGTCATATCGCGGCTGTGTGCATCGACAATTTCGGGATCGACCGCGCCGACACTCGCAAGCCGGACCATCGGCGGCGCAGGAATCAACGTGCCGATCGGCTGCGGCAGGCTGAACGTGGCGGCATGGATCGTGCCAAACGGCGAAGCCAGCATGTGCGCACGCGCACGCTGCGAGACCTCCGGCTGCCGGGCCATGAGCGCGACCAGGTCCTGATAGCCCATCGACCGCGGCATCAGGCTCAGGGCCAGAACGCTCAGGCCGAAGGGGCCGTAGTAGCTGACTCCCTTCTGCCGTTTACGCGAGACAACCATGCAACACGCTCACGCAACTTACTCAACGATACGCAACGCAACGCCACACGGCAGAACTGAAGCGTTGCGTTTCTTTATTGTCGGATTAACCTTGCGAAGCCGTTAACCGGCGAAGGTTTCGCGCGCGAAAAACTCGCAGCAGCAATACGCGAAGCAATGATATGGCATGCGCGCGGGTCCGCGACGCGCGACTTGGTAAACGCTTGGTCAACGAAAGCCGGATCAGCCCGCCAATAATACCCGCGCCGCGATAAAATTTCCGGCGAGGAACATGATGACGCCGACCGCGCATCCGGCAAGCAGCGCGCGATCGGAAATCACCTCGGGCACCGGCCGCGCCAGCAGAACGCGCAGCGCGAGCAGCATCAGCCCGACCAGGATGAAGAACAGCACCAGCGGATGAACGAACAATTCGTCGCCGAACGGCCGTCTGTCGGAAAGCAGCCCAAAGCCGAAGCCGACCAGCCCCATCAACCCGTACCAGGACACCGAGGCGACCGGCGGGCTTCCGCGCGGCCGGTCAACCACGGTGGGCAGCGTGAAACGTTCGCTCATCACGCGAGCTCACATCTTCACGCCTTTTTCCTTGAAGTATTTCACCGCACCCGGATGCCAGGGGATCGGCGAGTTCTTCTGAATCTGGTTGGCAAGGTCGATGCTCTTGGCTTCGCCGTGCACGGCGACCAGATCCGCCTTGTGCTCGATGAAGGTCTTCACGATGTCATAGGCGACCTTGTCCGGCATCGAGGCGTTCGCCACCAGGATGTTCTGCACCACCGAAATCTTGTTGTCCTTGTCCTGACCCGGATAGGTCTTCGCTGGAATGACACCCGCGCTGTAGATGCCGCCGTACTTGGCGTTCATCTTGGCGACGACGTCGGCGTGGTCGATCAGCTTGATCTTGATGCCCGGCGTCGCGGCGAGGTCGGTCACCGCCGCGGTCGGCAGGCCGCCGACCCAGAAGTAGGCGTCGATCTTGCCGTCCTTGATGGCGTTGGTGGACTCGGCGACACCGAGCCGCTCACGCCTCATGTCCTTGTCTTTGTCGAGCCCGGCAGCTTCGATCACGCGGAACGCCATCACCTCGGTCGCACTGCCAGGCGAGCCGGTGGAGACACGCTTGCCCTTGAGGTCGGACATCTTCTCGATGCCACGGCCCTCGACGGTGACGATGTGCATGCGGTTCGGATAGAGCACCATCAGGGTGCGTACGTCGACCGGATGACCTTTGAACTTGTTTTCGCCCTTGAGCGCATCGAGGGCGGCGTCGACCATCACCAAGCCCAGCTCGCTTTGCTTGGAGTCGATGAGCTTGAGATTGTCGACCGAGCCGCCGGTGACACGCGCCGTCGCCGCCGCACCGGGAACGTATTTGGTCAGCACGTTGGCCATGCCGCCACCGAGCGGATAGTAGACACCGCCAGTGCCGCCGGTCGCGATCGCAATATTGAGCTGCTGTTGCGCCAGCGCCCCGCCGGCGAACAACGCCGCCGCCGCGATCAACGCGCCGAAGACCAAACCCTTGCGTGTCATTCTTCGTCCTCCCTTGAGTGCTTTCCGGCTATCCGCTGGCTGCAGGCGCTTCTGGCGGCGCCGATTGCATCCGTTGTTTTATCAGGACCACGATGGCAACCGCCAAGCCAAATGTCGCGGTGTATTCGATATCGTGCCCGATGATGACCTCCATTAGACTTTCGATCAAGCTTGGGAACACCAACAGCAGGCCGGCCAAGATCAGCAGCGCACGTTCACCGATCGTTGTTCTTCGCAGCGCCCAGCCCTGCGCGGCGGCAGCCAGCGCACCGAGCCCCAGCGCCGTTTTGGTCGTGATTTCGACAACATCGACCCACGAGCCTCCCTTCGGAACATGAAGCAACAAGCCGAGCCCCTGCGGATCGAGCACGAACACAAACGGCACCAGGAATGCCGGCAGCGTGTATTTCCAGGCCTGCAGCGTAGTCTTATAAGGGTCTCCGCCGGTGATGGCAGCCGCTGCAAACGGCGACAGCGCGGTTGGCGGCGAAACCTCCGATAGCACCGCGTAATAGAAGATAAACATGTGTGCTGCGATGGCCGGAACGCCGAGCTTGGTCAACGCCGGCGCCGCGATGACCGCGCAGATGATGTAAGACGCCGTCACCGGCACCGCGAGGCCGATGATCCAGACGATCAATGCGGTATAGAGCGCGGTGAGCAGCAGACTGCCCCCGGCGTAATCGATGACGATCGACGAGAACTTCAAGCCGAGTCCCGTCAGCGTCACCACGCCGACGATGATGCCGGCGGTGGCGCAGGTCGTGGCGGCGGTCAGCACGCCGGTCGAGCCGTCGGACAACGTCTTGACCAGGCGCTTGGGCGTGAGCGCGGTCTCGCGCGTGAGGAAACTCAAGCCGAACGTCAGAACGGTGGACCAGAACACCGAAAGCGTCGGCGAGTAACCCCACAGCATGAAAACGATGATCGAGATCAGCGACAGGAAGTGGAAGCCGTATCGCGTGGTGAGCTGCCACAGCGACAGCGATTGGCTGGTATCGACCGTCTGCGCGCTGAACCGCTTGGCGTCGAGTTCGACCATGAACAGCAGTGACAAGTAATAGAGCAGCGTCGGGATGGTCGCCATCCAGATCACGTCCAGATAGCTGATCTTCAGGAACTCCGCGATCAGGAACGCCGCCGCGCCCAGCACCGGCGGAGAAATGATGGCGCCGAGCCCGCCGGCCGCGAGCAGCCCGCCGGCGGCATTCTTCTCGAAACCCGCGCGTTCCATCATCGGATAGGCCACGGCACCGATAGTCACCGTGGTGGCGACCCCGGAGCCCGATGGGCCGCCGAGCAGGAACGACGACAGCACCACCGTGCGGCCGGCGCTGTTGGCCTTGTTGCCCATCAGCGCCATCGAAAAATCGATGAAGAACTTGCCCGCGCCGGAGTGTTGCAGGAACGCGCCGTAGATCGTGAACAAGATGATGAGCGACGACGACACGTCGACCGGCACGCCGAAGATGCCTTCGAGCGTGATGAAAAGCTGGCCGACGATCTGACCGACATCGAAGCCGCGGTGCGTCCACGGCTGCGGCAGATACGGGCCGAAATAGGCATAGGCGAGGAACCCAACGGAGATCACCGGCACGATCAGGCCGGTGGTGCGTCGAGTCGCTTCCAGCAGCAGCACGATGAAGATGATTCCGAGCGTCGTGTCCAACGTGGTCGGCATGGTGGCGCGATCGGTGAAATCGTCGCCGCCCTCGATGGCGTAGATCAGGATGGCGGCGCTGACGATTCCGAACAGCACATCCCACCAGCGGATGCGATTGCGAAACCGCATCGCCATCGGAAACAACAGGAAGCTCAGCACCAGCACAAAGGCGACGTGCGCATAGCGCAGCGGCTGCGTCGGAATGATCGGCGCGTCCGTGAACGGCCAGGCGCCGGCCACGGCCGCGTAAAGATGGAACAGCGACATCGTTACCGCCACGGTGGTCGTGGCGGTGCCGGCGAAGCCGGACAATCGATTGAACGCGCCCTCGTCGGCCTCGATGAACTCTTCGGCCTTTTTCAGCGCATCTTGCGAAACACCGGGCGGCAAAGCCGCCGCGGCCAATGGCTTCTCCTCGGTCATTACCCCCCTGCGTCGCCCTGTTGACCGGCGTTCCGCGAAGTCTCCCCTGCTTCACCGTACCACATGCGGGGGAGAGTGGAAGAACCCCCCAGGCGAGCCACCTGGGACGAGAGCAGACTCGATTGTTTGCCGCTATTTGCAACCCAGCCGATCGAGTTCCGCGCGCGTGTTCCGAGCACAACCGGCGCCGGACCCGTTGAGTATCAACGATACGTTATCCAGTCTTCAACGGCCGAGGAAGTCGACAAGCTTTGAGACAACCCGAACTCGCGCTTCGTCGATCAGCCAATGGCCTGCGCCTCTGACGATCACGCCTTCGACGTGCTCGGCCACAAGCTTGCCCTGGTCGATCAGAAACTGGCCCGATGCCTTTTCTCCGGTCAGGACCAGCATCGGCATCTTCAACTTGGTCCTGGCGAAACTCGCGAAATCCTTGGCATCCCGGTCGAAGGCGCGGAACACCTCGAAACCCGCACGCATCGCGCCCGGCTTGGCATAAGCCTTCGTGTAGAAGCGGCGATCAGCCTCGGAGACGGATTTCTTGGAGTTGGCCGCAAAATCATTCCAGAAGTGCTCGAAGTAGATGCGCTCGCGGCCTTTGACGAGCTTCAGCGGCGTCTCGCCATAAAAATTAAAGTGCCATTTGTCGCGCAGCAGGAAAATGCCTTCGGTGTTTCCGATGCCTGGCAAGAAGGCATCCATCAGCGCAATCTTCTCCACCTCGCCACGCCATTGCGCCGCATAAGCATAAGCAACCATCAGCCCAATATCGTGACCACAGAGGCGAATCTGCTTGTGACCCAGCGAAGCCGCGAGCGCGTGGATGTCCTGCGCCATCGCCTTCTTGTCGTAGCCGCCCGGCGGTTTGGCGGATTGGCCGAAGCCACGCAGGTCCGGTGCAATCACCGTGCGGGTTTCGGCCAACTTGCCGATCAAGGGCCGCCACATGTGGCTGTTCTGTGCGTAACCGTGCAACAGGAACACAGGCTCGCCTTGGCCCGCGATCAGATAATGCACTCTGACGCCGTTGACCTTGGCGAAGCGGCTTTTGATTGCGGCATTCCCGGATCGAACTGATTTTCCCACAACCTTTTCCCCCGTGATCCGCCGTCCTCTTGGCCGAAGGTCGTTATGCTTCGCCAGCAGCCTTTTTATCCAATGCCGCCTGCGCCGCGGCGAGCCGCGCGATCGGCACGCGGAACGGCGAGCACGACACATAGTCCAACCCGACCTGATGACAGAACGCCACCGACGCCGGATCGCCGCCGTGCTCGCCGCAGATGCCGACCTTGAGCTTGCTGCGCACCTTGCGGCCGCGCTCGACACCGATGCGCACCAGCGCACCGACGCCCTCCTGGTCGATGGAGACAAACGGATCGCCCGGCAGGATGCCACGCGCGGTGTAGATGCCAAGGAAGCTTGCGGCGTCGTCGCGGCTGATGCCGAACGTCGTCTGCGTCAGGTCGTTGGTGCCGAATGAGAAGAATTCCGCGCTTTCGGCAATCTGATCCGCGAGCAGCGCCGCGCGTGGCAACTCGATCATGGTGCCGACCTGATAGTCGAGCTTCGCGCCGGTTTCCTTCTGCACCGCCTGCGCCATCGCATCGATACGCTCCTTGACAATATCGAGCTCGGCCTTGGTGGCGATCAGCGGCACCATCACTTCGGGCTTCACCGGCTTGCCGGTGCGCTTGCCGGCTTCGACCGCGGCCTCGAAGATGGCCCGCGCCTGCATCTCCGCGATCTCGGGATACGCGATGGCGATGCGGCAGCCGCGGAAACCCAACATCGGGTTGAACTCGGCCAATTCCTTGGCGCGGTGTTCGAGTTTCTTCGGATCGGCACCCATCGCCGCCGCAACCTCTGCGATGTCCTCTTCGCCGTGCGGCAGGAACTCATGCAGCGGCGGATCGAGCAGCCGGATGGTGACCGGCAATCCCTTCATGATCTCGAACAGCTCGACGAAGTCGCCGCGCTGCATCGGCAGAAGCTTGGCGATGGCGGCACGGCGCGTGCGCTCATCGTCGGCCAGGATCATTTCGCGCACCGCCTGGATGCGCGCCTCGTCGAAGAACATGTGCTCGGTGCGGCAGAGCCCAATGCCCTGCGCGCCGAACTTCACCGCAAGCCGCGCGTCGACAGGCGTATCGGCATTGGCGCGCACGCCGAGCTTTCGCACCTTGTCGGCCCAGCCCATCAGCGTGCCGAACTCGCCGGACAATTCTGGCTCGATCATCGGCACCTTGCCCGCCAGCACTTGGCCGATCGAGCCGTCGATGGTGATGAGGTCGCCGCGCTTGAGCACGGTGTTGCCGACCTGCAAGGTCTGCGCGTTGTAATCGACCCGGAGCGAGCCGGCGCCGGAGACGCAGGGCTTGCCCATGCCGCGCGCCACCACGGCGGCGTGCGAGGTCATGCCGCCGCGCGTGGTCAGGATGCCCTCGGCGGCGTGCATACCGTGGATGTCCTCCGGCGATGTCTCCACCCGCACCAGGATGACCTTGCGACCCTCGGCCTTCAGCTGCGCCGCCTCGTCCGAGGTGAATACGATCTCGCCGGACGCAGCGCCGGGCGACGCCGGCAGGCCGGTCGCGATCACGTTGCGCTCGGCCTTCGGGTCGATGGTGGGATGCAGAAGCTGGTCGAGCGAGGCCGGCTCGATGCGCGCCACCGCCTCCTCGCGCGTGATGCGCTTCTCGTTGGCAAGCTCGACAGCGATGCGGAGCGCGGCCTTCGCGGTTCGCTTGCCGTTGCGCGTCTGCAGCATCCACAGCTTGCCCTGCTCGACCGTGAACTCCATGTCCTGCATGTCACGGTAATGCTTCTCCAACGTGCCGTATATGCGCGTCAGTTCCTTGAACGCCTCCGGCATCGCCTTCTCCATCGAAGGCTTGTCGGAGCCGCTTTCCTTGCGCGCCGCTTCGGTGATCTCCTGCGGCGTACGGATGCCGGCGACCACATCCTCGCCCTGGGCGTTGATAAGGAATTCGCCGTAAAGCCGCTTCTCGCCGGTCGAGGGATTGCGGGTGAAGGCCACGCCGGTCGCCGACGTGTCGCCCATATTGCCGAACACCATCGCCTGCACGTTCACCGCGGTGCCCCAGCTTTCGGGAATGCTGTGCAGGCGGCGATAGGTGATGGCACGCTGGTTCATCCACGAACCGAACACCGCGCCGATGGCGCCCCACAATTGCGCATGCGGGTCCTGCGGGAACGGCTCGCCATGCTCCTCCTCCACACGCTCCTTGTAGCGCGCGACCACTTCGATCCAGTCGTCGGCCGACAACTCCGTATCGAGAGTCATCGCCCCGCGCGACTTGTGATCCTCAAGGATGTCCTCGAAATTGTGGTGCTCGATGCCGAGCACGACGTTGGAATACATCTGGATGAAGCGGCGGTAGGAATCGTAGGCAAAGCGCCGGTCGCCGGATTGCTTCGCCAGGGCCTCCACGGTTTCGTCGTTGAGGCCGAGGTTGAGCACCGTATCCATCATGCCCGGCATCGACGCGCGCGCGCCGGAGCGCACCGACACCAGAAGCGGATTACCGGGGTCGCCGAACTTGCGGCCGGTGATGCGCGCGATATGCGCGAGCCCGGCATCGACCTGCTTCTGCAGGTCCTTCGGGTAGCTGTTGCCGTTGGCGTAATAGTGTGTGCAGACGGCGGTGGTGATGGTGAAGCCCGGCGGCACCGGCAGGCCCAGATTCGCCATCTCCGCAAGGCCCGCGCCCTTGCCGCCAAGAAGATCGCGCATGTTGGCGCGGCCCTCGGCCTTGCCGCCGCCGAAGGCGTACACCCAACGACCCGGCTTGATGCTCGGCTTGACGCTTGGTCTGACGCCGCGTTTTGCCGTCGCCCGCGCGGCCTTGCGCGGCGTCTTGCGGGAGGTTTGTTTGGCCTTCGGCTTCTTTGGGGAGGAACGGCGTGCCATCAAGAGCCTCGCTGTCTCAATAAGGGTGACTTGTGATCCTTCCCCGACGCTTCCTCAATTGGCTTTTCTTATAATGCCCGTGAGTTTCCACGGCCCGACGCGACGACTGCCCGGTATTTCACCGAAGATTGCTGGAATATCCCGCCGCTCCCTTCAGCGCCGAACCCGCTGGACCGCCCGCCGTCGCCGCGGATGATCGCCGCAGAACGCGGCGTGCGCAATGCCCCGCAGCATGTCCTACCTCTTTCGAGCTGGGGACCGTCAACCCTCGATCTTGGAGAAATCCGCCACCGAACGGGTGGCCTCGCGGATCTCGTTAAGCAGCCGCAGGCGGTTGGCACGCAACTTGGCATCGTCAACGTTGACCGTCACCTTGTCGAAGAACGCATCCACATGCGGACGAAGCTTGGACATCGCGCTCATGGCGGCGGCGAAGTCCTCCTGCGCCACGGCGGCGGATGCCTCCTCTTTGGCAACGCCGATGGCGCGCGCCAGTTCCTTTTCTTCGTCCTGGCTGTAGATGCCGGCATCCGGCGCGCCGGTGTAGGACGTGCCGTCCTTCTTTTCCTCGATGCGCAGGATGTTCGCCGCGCGCTTGGTGCCGGCGAGGAGGTTCTTACCGTCGTCGGTGTCGAGGAATTTGCCGAGCGCCTCGATGCGGCGGACGATCAGCACCAGATCGTCCTGGCCTTCGAGCGCGAACACCGCATCGACCAGATCGTGCCGTGCACCCTGCTCGCGAAGCTGGACCTTGAGACGGTCGGCGAAGAAGGAGAGGATATTGTCGATTGTTGCAAACGGATCGCGAAAGCCAAGCCGAGCACTGTCCCAAAAATCACCTGCACGTTCGAAGCCGTCTACACCTTGCTCGTCGCCAAAGGTAAACGCAATCTGCGTATAGGGTTCTGTTAGCCGAAATTGCTCTAGAGCGTTCGGCGAACGTACGTGGACAAATTCACGCCCCTTAACCAGATGACTATTTCCATCTGACTCGGCCGTTTCGTCGTCACTCTCATCCGAGACAAGGAGGACTGATCTATATTGATTGTCCCACTCCTTAATAAAATTCCAAATACATGACTCAAACAAATCTGTGAGAGACATGCGAACTTTATTGTCCAGAATCAACCTTATTGCACCAATCGTCGCGCGCCTGAGAGCATACGGATCTTTCGAGCCAGTCGGGACTTCACCCATCCAAAAAAACATTGTCGTGATGTCGATCTTGTCGGCGAGCGCCACCGCGACCGACACCGGATCGGCGGGAACGAGATCGTCCGGCCCCTTCGGCTTGTAGTGATCCTCGCAGGCATGGGCGACCGCTTCGTCCTCGCCCTGCGCCTCGGCGTAGTAGCGTCCCATCAAGCCCTGCAGTTCGGGAAACTCGCCGACCGCTTCCGTCAGAAGGTCCGCCTTGCAAAGCTGCGCCGCGCGTTCGGCCTTCGACGTATCGGCACCGACGATGGGCGCGAGATGGCCCGCCAGCGCCACGATGCGCGCGATACGCTCCGCCTGCGTGCCGAGCTTCTCGTGAAACACGATCTGCTCGAACTTCGGCAGCCGGTCTTCCAGGCGCGTCTTGAGGTCCGTCTCGTAGAAGAACTTGGCGTCGGAGAGCCGCGCGCGGATCACGCGCTCGTTGCCGGCAACGATGGCCCCGCCGCCGTCGCTCGCCTCGATGTTCGCGACCAGAATGAACTTGTTGGCGAGCTTGCCCGTATTCGGGTCGCGCACCACGAAACATTTCTGGTTGTTGCGGATGGTGGCGCGGATCAACTCCTCGGGGATGGCGAGGAAGGCCGCGTCGAACGAGCCCATCAACGGCACCGGCCACTCGACCAGTCCCGCGACCTCCGCAAGCAAGCCTTCGTCCTCGACCAGCTCCAACCCTTGCGCGAACGCCAGTGTCTTCGCGTCCGTGAGGATCATCTGCGCGCGGCGCGCGGGATCGACCACGACCTTGGCCTTCTCGAGCTTGGCCACGTAATCGTCGAGGCGACGCACCTTGATCGCTTGCGGCGCCATGAAGCGGTGGCCATAGGTGGTGTCGCCCGCGGCAATGCCGCCGACCTCGAAGCGCACCACGTCCGGGTCTTCCGTCTCCGGGCCGAACATCGCAACGATGGAATGCAGCGGCCGCACCCAGTTCAGCGCGCCGGGCCTGGCCGATGCCTCGCCCCAGCGCATCGACTTCGGCCAGGGAAACGCCTTCGCCACCTCGGGCACGATCTCGGCGATCACCTCGATGGCCGGGCGGCCGGCGCGCTCGATCACCGCGACGTAGAAGTCGCCCTTCTTCGGATCGCGCTCGATCTTGGCCTGTTCGACCGACGCAAGACCGGTCGCCTTGAGAAAGCCGGCGATGGCTTTCTCGTTGGCATCGACGCGCGGGCCTTTGCGCTCCTCCTTCACGTCAGGCTGGCGCGCCGGAAGACCTGCGATGGAAAGCGCAAGCCGACGCGGCGTCGCGAACGCCGTCGCGCCTTCGTAGACGAGCCCCGCGTTCACCAGCTTATCGGCGACGAGCTTCTTCAAATCCTCCGCCGCCCGCGCCTGCATGCGCGCGGGAATTTCCTCGGAGAAAAACTCGAGCAGGAGATCGGGCATCAGGCCCCTCCCCCCGCGGTCGCGAGCCAGGCCGCGCCGCAGGCCTTCGCCAATTCGCGCACGCGCAGGATGTAGCTTTGCCGCTCGGTCACCGAGATCACGCCGCGCGCATCGAGCAGGTTGAAGACGTGGCTCGCCTTGATGCACTGATCGTAGGCCGGCAGCGCCATCAGGTGGCGCTCCTTCTTGTCGGGCTCTTTTTCGTTTTTCTGCCAGCCGGCATCGAGATATTTCTTGCAGGCGCCTTCGGCCATCTTGAACTGCTCGAACAACATCGCCGTGTCGGAGTGCTCGAAGTTGTGCCGCGAATACTCCTGCTCGGCCTGCAGGAACACGTCGCCGTAGGTCACCTTCTCTGCGCCTTCGCGGCCGTTGAAGTTCAGGTTGTAGACGTTGTCGACGCCCTGCACATACATCGCCAGGCGCTCAAGACCATAGGTCAGTTCACCCGCGACCGGCGCGCATTCGAAACCCGCGACCTGCTGGAAGTAGGTGAACTGCGACACCTCCATGCCGTCGCACCAGCACTCCCAGCCGAGCCCCCAGGCGCCGAGCGTCGGGCTCTCCCAATCGTCCTCGACGAAACGGATGTCATGGAGCGCGGCATCGACGCCGATGGCGGCGAGCGACTTCAGGTAAAGCTCCTGAATGTCGAGCGGCGACGGCTTCAGGATCACCTGAAACTGGTAGTAGTGCTGAAGGCGGTTGGGGTTCTCGCCGTAACGGCCGTCCTTGGGCCGGCGCGACGGCTGCACATAGGCAGCGTTCCAGCGATGGGGCCCGAGCGCGCGCAGCGTCGTCGCCGGGTGGAAGGTGCCGGCGCCGACCTCCATGTCGTAGGGCTGCAGGACGACGCAGCCGCGATCCGCCCAGAACCGCTGCAACGCCAGAATCAAACCCTGGAA